>JAFULX010000072.1 GCA_017483065.1 Clostridia bacterium
CTTCCGCTTGGCAGGTACGCTTTGATGCACAGGGATTATCTGGAGAAGCACAAACGAGTGACCTATCTCAACCTGCTGACATCGGGCAGGCTGAACGGGCATCTGCACGAGGTAGAGCAGACAGCACTCCAGAGGTTGGAGCTTCTGACGAAGCAGCTCTCAGCCGAGCAGGGCGTGACAGAGGAACTGAAAGAGAAAGCACCGATGCAGTGGGTCGGACTGATGAACAACATCCGCAGCCAAGCGGAGGAAGTGATACTGACCGAACTGATTTACAAGTAAGCGTTGCCAAAGAGGATGAGGTTAGGGTCAATCTTCCAACCGTAGATGAACAAATCGAAATGATAGCAAAAGCAGAGGACGAAAAAGCCTCTGCTTTTGCTATTTCCAAAGAAGATATTGACTCCGTGCTTCAGAAAGGCAGCGGTGTTGCGGACGGAAAATACCGCATCTACCGCCAATTCCAAAAGGGCGTGGACAGACAGAAAAATATTGAGTTCCTTAAAAATGAGTATGGAACGGGCGGCGGTACGCACATCTTCCCCGATGGTTTCAGCGGTCACTCTTGGCATGACAGCAAAGGTCTTGCCATCGACCGAAATGGCACTTACACCAATCACGACCTTGTGTTGAAATGGTCGGAGGTTGAAAAGCGTCTGCGTGAGCTGATTAAGGATAACCGCTATCTCAATCCGAAAGAAAAAGACCATTATGCCGATTATCTGGAGAGCGTGTCAGCTCCCAAATATGAGATTGACACCCAGAGGAAAATAGCAAGGCAGCGTTTTATCGACGCCCATCGTGACCTGCCGCCTGCCGACAAACGGGACACCCTTGCTTTGCGGCTATCTGACTTTATCCGTGACTTGGACAGATACGAAAAAGACCTGTTATCTGTTGTGGAACGAAGCGACCTTGCAGATGTTACCGCCGAGCAAATGGAACAGCACCTGTCCGACCCCTCAACTGTTCAACAGCTCATAGACTTTCTTGCACAGGTACAATGGAAAACGACCTCGGTTTTCAGCCGCAGTAATGGGTGGAAGTTTACCGAGGAATTAAGGGAGCTGCACCCACTCCGTTACCTCTACAATGAGGGCGATGTGGTGTATATCGGTGCGGATAAATATGAGATTGCAACACTTACCGAGGAAAAGGTTTATCTGCAAAATGCCGAGTTCCCTATCTTGGGACAGGAATACAGCCGAGCCGACTTTGAAGAAAAGCTAACGGAAAATCCTGCAAATGACCATTTGAAAGTGGTCGTAACCGAGAAACAGAGGACAGAAACACCGTCCGAGAAAAAGCAGGACGGAATACAGTTTTCTATCGGTTTTTCCGAACACCCTGCCTTTTATGACAGACAGTTTAATGACCGCTATACGGATTTGAGCTTTGCTCTGGGGAATAAGCTGCTTGGTATTTTGGACGAGAAACAGCACCGTGAGCGTGAGGGCGATAAAAATATCGGGTGGTATCACAAGACCGATTTTGTTATCAAGGCTGTTATCGGCGGCGAGGAATTTAACTATGAAGGGCGGTTTGATATTGGCGATGGTGAGGGTGATTTAATTGCCCACATTAAGAATTTTTACGATTATGCCTTATCGCCAAAGGGCGAACAGCTATATGGAGATGACCGAGAAAGCCTGCTCCGTGGCAGAGGTGAGTTTATCCCATTCTTGGAACAGCACACCGAGCTGACCAAAGAGGACGAGAAGCTCCTTGATGAGATTATGGCTACCGAAAGTGATTGGTACAGGACAGCCGAGGAAGCCAAAGAAAAACCACAGGCGTATGCCGATATAATGAATGGCTCAGAAGCTCCTGCCATTGAAATGGAGAAATCCGCAGACGACCTCATAGGCAGGGAAATCATCATAGATAACCGTAAATATCTCATTGAGAACATTGGCAAAATCAGCGGCGATGTGTCCCTGCGTGACATCACATTCCAGAACAATGTGGGTTTTCCGATAAACCGAGTGGAGAAAATCGGCTATATCCAAAAGCTATTGGAACAGGAAAAAACCGAATTACTCCCCGAAGAAAAAACGGAAGCTCCTGCTGTAGACCGTCATAATTTCCGTATTAACGATGACGCCATCGGTGTCGGCGGAGCAAAAGAAAAGTTCCGTAACAATATGGCGGCAATCAACCTGCTGCACGAGCTTGAAATCGAAAACCGCCTTGCCACACCCGAAGAACAGGAGGTCTTATCTCAGTATGTCGGTTGGGGCGGTCTTTCTATGGCATTTGATGAACACAATGCGGCGTGGGCGGAGGAATTTAAGGAGCTATATGCCAGCCTTTCCCCAGAGGAATACCGTGCCGCTATGGAGTCAACGCTGACCGCTTTTTATACGCCGCCTGTTGTTATCAAGGCGATGTATGACGCACTTGACCGTCTGGGCTTTTCACAGGGCAATATCTTGGAGCCGTCCTGCGGTACAGGCAATTTCTTTGGTCTGCTTCCCGAAAGTATGCAAAACAGCAAGCTCCACGGTGTGGAAATCGACTCTCTCACAGGCAGGATTGCAAAACAGCTCTACCAAAAAGCGAACATTGCCATTGAGGGCTTTGAGAAAACAAATCTCCCAGACGACCATTTTGATGTAGTCCTCGGCAATGTGCCTTTTGGAGAGATAAGGGTCAATGACAGCCGATACAACGCCCAGAAGTTCCTCATACACGACTATTTTTTCGCAAAGGCTCTGGATAAAGTCCGTGCCGGCGGCGTTGTGATGTTCATTACCTCAAAGGGTACGATGGATAAAGCAAGCCCAGAGGTACGCAAGTATATCGCCCAGAGAGCCGAGCTTTTAGGTGCTATCCGTCTGCCAGACAACACCTTTAAGGCAAACGCAGGCACGGAGGTCACGAGCGATATTCTTATCCTGCAAAAGCGTGACCGAGTGATGGATATAGAGCCAGACTGGGTACACCTTGATACGGACGAAAACGGTGTTACGATGAACAGATATTTTGTCGAACGCCCCGAAATGGTGTTGGGCGAAATAAAGATGGAAAGCACACGCTTTGGTACTTTTGAGCCTGTTTGTAAAGCCCGTAAGGATATACCACTTTCCGAGCTTCTGTCCAATGCAGTTCAGAGGATAAACGGCGAAATCCCAGAGCTTGATAGTGGGGTTGATGAAATCTCCGATGAGCAGGAGCTTTCCGTTCCTGCTGACCCGAATGTGCGTAACTTCTCTTTTACTCTGGTGGACGGAAGGGTTTACTTCCGAGAGAATGACCGTATGCAACCTGCTTCTGTGTCGATGACCGCAGAAAACCGTATTAAGGGACTTATCCAAATCCGTGACTGTGTGCGTAAGCTCATTGAGTATCAGACCGAGGATTACCCAGAGGAAATGATATGCACCGAGCAGGAAAACCTCAACCGGCTGTATGATGCCTATACCGCAAAATACGGTCTAATCAACAGCCGAGGAAATTATCTTGCTTTTGCTTCAGACGAGAGCTACTTCCTTTTATGTTCTCTGGAGGTGCTTGATGATGAGGGCAACTTCAAACGGAAGGCGGATATGTTCACGAAGCGGACTATCAAGCCCCACCGTGAGATTACCTCTGTTGAAACCGCAAGCGAAGCCCTCGCCCTCTCTATCGGGGAGAAAGCCCGTGTTGATTTGCCTTATATGGAGCAGCTCACAGGCAAAACGCAGGCTGAGCTTGTGCAGGATTTACAAGGTGTTATCTTCAAAGTACCGAACTGTGAGCCTGTTTCCTATGTAGCCGCAGACGAGTATCTGTCGGGAAATGTCCGAAACAAGCTGACGGTTGCGGAGCTTGCTGCGAAGAATGACCCAGAGCTTGCAGTTAATGTGGAAGCCTTGAAAAAGGTCATTCCCAAAGACCTATCGGCGGCGGAAATCTCTGTCCGTCTGGGTGCGACTTGGATACCGCAGGACGATATACAGCGGTTTGTGATGGAGCTTTTAACTCCGTCAAGCTATGCCGCAGGTAGATTAAAGGTACGATACACCCCGATAAACGGAGACTGGTTCATAGAAAATAAAAGCTCCGATATGGGGAATGTAAAGGCGGACAGCACCTATGGTACGAAAAGGGCTTCCGCCTATCGTATTATTGAGGACACCTTAAACCTGCGTGACACCCGTATCTTTGATTATGTATATGACGAACACGGCAATAAAAAAGCGGTGTTCAATGCAAAGGAAACTACGGCGGCACAGGCGAAGCAGGAAGTCATCAAACAGGCGTTTCAGGATTGGATATGGAAAGACCCAGAACGGCGAAACCGCCTTGTCCGTTATTACAACGACACTTTTAACTCTGTGCGACCCCGTGAGTATGACGGAAGCCATATCACTTTTGGAGGTATCAGCCCAGAAATCACACTAAGACCGCACCAAGTAAACGCTATCGCCCATATCCTTTATGGCGGTAATACGCTCCTTGCCCACAAGGTAGGTGCAGGCAAAACCTTTGAAATGGTAGCCGCCGCACAGGAAAGCAAACGGCTCGGCTTATGCCAGAAATCAATGTTTGTTGTGCCGAATCATCTTGTCGGTCAGTGGGCTTCCGAGTATTTACGGCTTTATCCGAGTGCGAATATCCTCGTTACGACCAAGCAGGATTTTGAAACGGGCAACCGTAAAAAGTTCTGCGGCAGGATTGCCACAGGCGATTATGATGCGGTCATCATCGGGCATAGTCAGTTTGAAAAAATCCCGATGAGCGTGGAACGCCAGAAAATGCAGTTGGAGCAACAGCTCTTTGACATTGAGCGAGGTATCGAAGATGTGCAGGCTTCCAATGGGGAGCAGGAGATTGGAGACAATAAAGTCCTCCAGATCCATAAAC
>JAFULX010000073.1 GCA_017483065.1 Clostridia bacterium
GATATCGCAATCCTCACAGGCGGCGAGGTTATCTCCGAGGAGTTGGGTCTTGAATTGAAGGACGCAACAGTAAGCCAGCTCGGACGTGCAAGACAGGTTAAAATCCAGAAGGAAAATACCGTTATCGTTGACGGTGCAGGCTCTAAGGAGGCTATTGCCGACAGAGTTAAGCAAATCAGAAACGAGATGGAGGCTTCAACCTCCGAGTTTGATAAGGAAAAGCTTCAGGAGCGTCTTGCACAGCTTGCAGGCGGTGTTGCCGTAATCAAGGTCGGTGCGGCAACCGAGATTGAAATGAAGGAAATGAAGCTCAGAATTGAGGACGCTCTCGCAGCTACAAAGGCAGCTGTAGAGGAAGGTATCGTAGCAGGCGGCGGCACAAGCTACATCAACGTTATCCCGAGCGTTGCTGCACTTTTAGACACCTGCGAGGGTGACGAAAAGACAGGCGTTCAGATTGTTCTGAAGGCTTTGGAGGAGCCTGTTAAGCAGATTGCGAAGAATGCAGGTGTTGAAGGCTCAGTAATCGTTGATAAGGTAAAGAGCTGTGACGTGGGTGTTGGCTACAACGCTCTCACAGACGAGTATGTTGATATGATTTCGGCAGGTGTTGTTGACCCTGTAAAGGTTACAAGAAGTGCATTGCAGAACGCTGCTTCAATTGCGGCAACGCTTCTTACAACAGAAAGCCTTGTTACAGACATTCCTGAGCCTGCAAAGCCCGCTATGCCTGATCCGTCAATGGGCGGAATGTACTAATATCTGGACTGTTTAATTTAGTGCAGACCGCGCTGAATATAATTTGAACTGCAAAATGGTGGTGTTGCCCAAAGCAATGCCGCCGTTTTTCTTTATAAATAGGAAAATTTATGGTTGCATTATGGTTTGTTTTGGTATATAATATAAGTGATTACAACAAAAAGGAACGGTGATTACAATGAGAATACTCGTTACGGGCGGTGCAGGCTACATAGGCAGTCATACCTGCGTTGAGCTTTTGAATGCAGGCTATGAGATTGTTGTGCTTGACAATCTTTGCAATTCCTGCGAAAAGAGCCTTGATGCGGTGAAAAAGATTACGGGCAAGGACTTCCCCTTCTATGAGGTTGACCTGCTCGATTATGATGCGACAAACGCCGTATTTGAAAAGGAAAAAATCGACTCTGTTATCCACTTTGCAGGACTTAAGGCAGTGGGTGAATCGACACAAATCCCCATTAGATACTATCATAACAATATAACAGGCACTCTTAATCTTGTTGATATTATGGAAAAGCACGGCGTGTTTAATATCGTGTTCTCATCATCGGCTACCGTTTACGGTATGCCCAAGACAGTGCCTATTACGGAGGATTTCCCCCTCTCGACCACTAACCCCTACGGCTCAACTAAGCTTATGCTTGAAAATATCCTGACAGACGTGTTCAAGGCAAACAACAAGTGGTCGGTTACACTTTTGAGATATTTCAACCCCATCGGCGCTCACAAGAGCGGTACAATAGGCGAAGACCCGAAGGGTATTCCCAACAACCTGCTCCCCTATGTTGCTCAGGTTGCTGTCGGCAAGCTTGAAAAGGTACACGTTTTCGGTAACGATTATCCCACACACGACGGTACAGGTGTGCGTGATTATATCCACGTTGTTGACCTCGCTCTCGGTCACTTAAAGGCTGTTGAGCATAAAACCGACAAGGCGGGTGTACATATCTTCAACCTCGGAACGGGTAACGGCTATTCGGTGCTTCAGATTATCAAGGCATTTGAAAAGGCTTGCGGCAAGGAAATTCCTTACCAAATTGACCCCAGACGTCCGGGCGACATTGCAGAATGCTTTGCAAATGCAGCAAAGGCAGCAGATGAGCTTCATTGGACAGCTGAGCGTGACATTGCAGAAATGTGCGAGGACAGCTGGAGATGGCAGTCGAATAATCCGAACGGATACAATGCGTAAATACCAAAACAGAGCAGTAAATTTACTGCTCTGTTTTTTACATATTGCTTATTATTACAAGGAGCACAAATATTCCGACCGCCCCTAAAACAAGCTTTTTCTTTGTAATGCCCGATGTTCTTCCCAAAATATACTGACTGTTCTTAGGAGATTTTGCGATTATAAAGCTCGTTGCCGCAAATACAATCAATGCAAGTGCGGGGAATATGAGCGACAGCGAAATTACAAGGCAGGCAATTGCGTAGCCGAGCAATATAATGCCAAGAATTACGAAGCCGAGCCTTAAACCCGTCGCCTCCCACATCAGTTCAAGACGTGTCTGCTTTCTGTTGCTGATAGCATCATCAATTTTGTTAAGCAGCATAATCAGCGGCCAAGAAAGCAGAGCATATACCGCCATTATAATCACAGGCAGATATCCGACGTCCATACTTTCGTTAAAGTAGTCTACAATGTACCACACCGAACACGCAATACCGCCGCCGTATGTAAGTATGTACCATAGAAAGGGCGGATCCTCCCGATCACCGTAAAACTTTGCCGCAAGATGTGCAATAATCAACGGTATTATCAGCAGTAAAAACCAGATTAACGCATTGAGCGAGATTGTAACCATCACAACGGACAAAATAAGCACCGCTGCAAGTGCAATAAGAATTGCTATCATTATTTATACCTCTCCTTAATTTTATTACTATTTCGATAAGTACTCCTTCAATTCCGCCATTCGCCGTCTTGCATCGTCTGCACCCTTGTTGTAGAGCATTTCAAGCACCTTTGGGTCGGATTCCGTTCTTGCAATTCCCGTTGTGTCATCAGGGCGGAAAATGAACACCTTTCCTTCCTTTTCAAGCTGTTCAAGCTCAGCTATTTTGGTATTATACATATCCGCTCTTTTCAAAAGCTTGTCGGAAAACTCTTCATAATGCCTGAAACGGCGTGCCGCAAAGGCTGTCGAGCGGTCTGTGGTCTTTTTGTAGCCCACCTCACGGGTAAGGACAACTATATTTTTGTCACAGCCCTCCTCCATTGCCTTTTTATACGGAATGGAGTCGACAATACCGCCGTCCATATATTTTCTGCCATCAAGCTCAAAAATCGGGAACAACAGGGGCAAGGCACAGCTCGCACGCAAATACATACATTTGTGGTCATCTCTGGGCAACTCTCTGTAAACCGCTTCACCCGTTTCAATATCTGTAAGTACTCCGAAAATCTTACCGTGATATGCCTCGAATGCCTCGTAATCAAACGGAAGAAGCTTTTCGGGCAATTCATAAAATACAAAATCAAGATTATAAATACTGCGGTTTTTCGGATTTAAAAGGTGCTTAAAACCCATATACCGCTTATCGGGCATATATTTCAACGCAACCTCACGGTTTCTGCCGTGCTGTCTTGCCGCATAGGACAGCGAAAACGCCGCACCTGCCGAAACGCCCACAATCACATCTGCCATTATATCCTCTTCGAGCAAAACGTCCATTACTCCGCACGAATATACCGAACGTGACGCACCGCCTTCAAGTGTCAGACCAAGCATTATAACACCTCGCCAAATTAAAAGAATTTACTATAATATTTTAGCACGAACAGACAGTATTTGCAATAATTTAAGAAAATTTTTTGAAATTTGGGAAATAATAATTAAAACAGGTTGCATTTGCAACAGACTGCCACAATATATCGTGTTAAAATACTCTTAAAGAGTAAGAAAAATACAATTTAAGGAGTGGTTAATATGACAGTAAATGTAACGGGCGGCAAGCTTTCCGAGGCGGAGATTAACGCATATGTAAAAAGAGCAACCGAGAAAAATGCAGGCAAAAAGCTTTCTGCAATTGACATAAACGTTGACGGCGACTATGTTGATTTGAAATACACCTTTGAGCCTGTTCCCTTCAACAGAATAAGACGTGTTACGGGTTATCTTGTCGGCACGCTCGACCGTTGGAACGACGCAAAGCAGGCCGAGGAAAAGGACAGAGTCAAGCACGGAGTATAAGGAGAATTTATATGCAGGATATTTTAACAAAAATCACCTACGGCTTATATCTTATAACCGCAGACGAGTACAAGGATAACGGCTGTATCGCAAATACCGTTGTTCAGGTTTCGCTCAACCCTCTGCGTGTTGCAGTTTCGCTCACAAAGACCAATCTTACAACCGATATGATTGCACATACGGGGAAATTTAATATAAGTATTCTTGCGAAAACCGCTGATTTTAAGCTTTTTAAGAGGTTTGGACTTCAAAGCGGCAGAAATGCCGATAAATTTGACGGCGTAAGCTTTGAACGCAGCGAAAACGGTCTTGCGTATATAACCGAGCATTCAATCGCCTACGTCAGCTGCCGTGTTACCGACAGTATTGACCTCGGAAGCCATACGCTGTTTATTGCCGAGCCGTGCGAGGGCAAGATTTTGTCAGATGCCGAGCCAATCAGCTATGACTACTATTATAATAACGTCAGACCCAAGCCCCAACAGACAAAGAAATCAGGCTATGTGTGCAAAATTTGCGGCTATGTTTATGAGGGTGATACACTACCTCCCGATTTCATATGTCCATTATGTAAGCACCCTGCAAGCGACTTTGAGAAGCTATGATAAAACCTCCCATATCGGGAGGTTTTTCATAGTTTGCAAAAGTATCCTATAACCGCCGTTATTACTGCCGCAATCGGCACAAGTATGCGGAAATTGGTGTGCTTTGTCTTATGCCGCCAGATTTCCATTCCCATCAACGCACCTATACCGCCTGCTGCAAACGTGCATAAGAGTAGTGTTTTCTCGCTTATTCTTCTCGCATTTAATCTCGCCAGAAGCTTATCCGTACCGTAAATCAGGAATACAATCACATTCCACACAAAAAGCACGGTAAACAGCTCATTCATAGTCTTTTTTCTCCTTTTCCGAAAATTCCCAAACAAATGTTTGTTTTTTTCTATTGACATCTCCAAATTAAAGTAGTAGAATAAAAACACGAACATATATTCGTTTTTTTGGAGGTTGTTATGGACAGAGTTATATTGCATATTGACGCAAACTGCTTTTTCGCGTCGGTAGAGACGGCATACAATCCGAGTCTTGCCGCAAAGCCGCTCGCTGTCTGCGGTGACAGAGAGGCACGGCACGGGATTATTCTTACCGCAAATTATATTGCAAAGCGTGGTTTTGGCATCAAAACAGGCGAAACTGTTGTTTCCGCACTCTCAAAATGTCCCGATTTGGTGACGGTGACAACCAATCCCGAACGGTACACCCGACATTCCGCTCTTATGCGTGAAATTCTCGCCGATTACAGCGATAACATCGAGCCGTTCGGCTGTGACGAGGCTTGGGCGGATATATCCCATTTAGCCAAAACTCCGTCGGACGGCGAGGCTGTGGCAAAGGATATTGCCGCTCGGATTAAGCGTGAGCTGCATATTACGGTCAGTATCGGTGTGTCATTTTGTAAGGTGTTCGCAAAATTCGGCTCGGATTATAAAAAGCCTGATGCCGTGACCGTTATCAGCCGTGAAAATTACCGTGATATTGTATGGACTGCACCGTGTGACAGTTTGATTTATATTGGCAGAGCAACAAAGGCTAAGCTTGCCGCAAGAGGTGTTTATACCATCGGAGATATTGCAGCGGCAGGTCCACGTCAGCTCAAAAGCTGGCTTGGCAAAAACGGTCTTTTGCTCCATTCCTTTGCTGTCGGCAACGACATTTCCGAGGTCAGACAAACCGCCGCAGCACCTACCGTCAAATCGGTAGGCAACAGCACCACAACCAACCGTGATTTGGTGTGCATTGAGGACGTAAAGCGTATTTTTTTCGTGCTTGCCGATAGTGTTGCCAGACGGCTTCGTGAGAAGAATATCCGTGCCACGACCGTCACAATCAGCCTTAGGCGTAACGACCTTACAACCTTCACCCATCGCAAAACGCTTACCGAGCCAACAGATACCGCATTCAGCATAGCCGAGGCTGCGATTTCGCTCTTTCACGAGTGCTACAATTTAAGTGATGACAAGCCTTTGCGGTCGGTCGGAATTTGTGCAGGCAATGTCACGAGCTTTTCGGACGATATGCAGATGTCCCTTTTCGCAGACGAGGAAAAGGACAGACGCAGACGGTCGCTGGAGCTTGCTATGGATAAAGTACGTTCACACTACGGCTACTATTCCATCTGCCGTGCAAGCCTGCTCGCCGATAATGCACTGACCCACTTCGACCCGAAATCAGAACACGTACTGCACCCCGTCGGCGATTTCAATGCGGTACGTCCTATGTGAATTTGTAACATATCTCACATAAACTGCCGCCCTCTCAGGCGGCAGCTGTATTTATCATCTTACAATCTTGACCTCTTCTGCTACCGATATCGGCGTCATACTCTCGATACTGTCCCAAACAAACACCTTTGCATAAGCAGCACTTTGATTATCCTTAAATTTAACCGATATATTTTCATCGCTGTCTAATAATGGAATAATCGTGTAATCAATCAGTGTAGCCTGCGAATTATAGAGTGCAGCGTGCATACATTTATCCAAAACAGTTGCGTCTGCATCTATCGACAGTATTATATTTCCTTCGGATACCGTTGGTGTTATGTTTGTTAAAATCAACTTGAAATTCAAACCATATTTTTCAGCATATGCCTGTGTTGTAGATCCTGCGTATCCGTGCAGTGTAACAGAATAACCTCTAAACATATTATATCTCGGCCAAATCATATCAGCCGAATAAACCTTGATATCATTCAAGCTACTACAACCAGAAAATGCAAGGTTACCTATGCTTGTCACACTGTTTGGGATTGTGATACTTGCCAAGCTACTACAACCATAAAATGCATAATCTCCTATACTCGTTACACTGTCTGGAATTGTGATACTTGCCAAACTGCTACAATAACGAAACGCATAAACACCTATGCTTGTCACACTATCGGGGAGTGTGATAATTGTTAATCTTCTACAACCAGAAAATGCATATCTACCTATACTTGTCACACTGTTTGGGAGTGTGATACTTGTCAAGTTGCTACAACCATAAAACGCATAATCCCCTATACTCGTTACACCATTAGGTATTGTGTACAAATCAGCAGTCTTTCCTTCAGGATAGCAAATTATCGTCGACTTGTCTTTGTTAAACAATATACCGTCAGATGATGAATAATTTTCGTTATTTTCATC
>JAFULX010000074.1 GCA_017483065.1 Clostridia bacterium
ACGTAAAAAACACGAACTGCTTCTTATTTATGATGGGAGAGATTTTATCATGTATGTCAAAGATGTGACTGTGCAGAATCAGGTCGGTCTTCACGCACGTCCGGCAACCTTCTTTATTCAGAAAGCTAATGAATTTAAGTCAAGCATCTGGGTAGAAAAGGACGAACGTAAGGTTAATGCAAAGAGCCTGCTTGGTGTGTTGTCCCTTGGCATTACGAAGGGAACTACCATAAGTATTATAGCGGACGGCATCGACGAGGAAGAAGCTGTCAATACGCTTGTTAATTTGATTGCTTCCAATTTTACTGAGTAAGCTGTCTTTTTGAAATGCATTAAAATAACTCTACCGTCTGTGTAGAGTTATTTTTATCTTTTACGGAAGGAGGGATACGGCTTGAAGGATTTTGACTTAAAGGGCGAGCTTGCAAGGCTTCCCGAAAAACCTGGTGTATATATTATGCACTCGGCAGACGATACGGTGATTTATGTCGGTAAGGCTAAAATACTCAAAAACCGAGTACGTCAGTATTTTGGCAGCAATAAAAACCACACTCCCAAGGTACGTGCGATGGTTTCCAACGTCAGCTATTTTGAATATATCATAACCGACTCGGAAACAGAGGCGCTTGTACTTGAATGTAACCTGATAAAAAAGTACCGCCCGAAGTACAATATACTTTTAAAGGACGACAAGCAGTATCCGTATATCAAGGTTACAATCAATGAGCGGTATCCGAGGATTTTTATGACCAGACAGCTGAAAAACGATGGTGCCAAATATTTCGGCCCGTATGCAGGCGGCGGTACTGTCAAGCTTGTTCTGGAGCTTGTATCCAAGATTTTTCATTATCCGAAATGCCGCTTAAAATTCCCCGACGATATCGGCAAAAAAAGACCGTGCCTTAACTATCACATTAAGACGTGCTTTGCACCGTGTACGGGTAAGGTTTCTGAGGAGGAATACCGACGTGTGTTCTACTCGATATGTTCATTTCTCGGTGGTAATCATAAGGAGCTTTTGGCAGAGCTTGAAGACGATATGAAAGCTGCTTCACGTGATATGGCATTTGAGAGAGCGGCTGAAATCCGTGACGAGATAGCCGCAATACGCCGCCTTGACGAAAAGCAGAAGATTGTAAACTCGGACAAAATGACCGATATGGACGTTATTGCGATTGTGACGGTTGGCGACAATGCGTTCTGCGAGATTTTTTTCATACGTGTCGGCAGAGTATCTGGAAGAGAAAATTTCCGAATGGTTGGTGCGGCAGGTCGAAGTATGGAGGAGATTACGTCAGACTTTTTAAAGCAGTTTTACCGTGATGCTGCGGTTATTCCACTCGAAATTCTCACAGAGGTGCCTGCTGCTGACGAGGGCGTTATTTCAGAATGGCTGACAGAACGCAAGGGCAAAAAGGTAAGTGTTCACGCACCGCAGAAGGGCGAAAAGAAGAAAATTGTTGAAATGGTGAAAAAGAATGCCGAAAATGCCTGCGACAACTACCTTTCAGCAAAACAGAAGGCTGAACGTGTAAACGGCGTTGTTGCAGAGCTTGCACGTACACTCGGTCTTGATAATATCCCCAATTATATTGAGGCATATGACATCTCCAATATTTCGGGCAGTGATAATGTAGGCTCTATGGTAGTCTTTAAAAACGGCAAACCTGCACGCAGCAGATACCGAAGCTTTAACATAAAAAGCTTCGAGGGTGCTAACGACTATAAGGCAATGCAGGAGGTTTTATACCGACGCATAAAACACGCATATGAGGAACAGTCACAGATTGAGGCAGGTGAGCTTGATGAAGAAAAAGCAAAATTTCTGCCGCTTCCCGACCTGATGCTGATAGACGGCGGCAGCGGACATCTTGCGGCAGCAAATGAGATGATAGAGGCTATGAGTGCTGATATACCAGCCTTTGGTATGGTAAAGGACGACAGACACCGTACACGTGCGCTTGTATCCGAAAACGGCGAAATCAGTATTTCACAAACAAGCTCTGTGTTCAAGCTTATAACCGCAATTCAGGACGAGGCACACCGGAGTGCAGTAGAGCATCACAGAAATAAGCGTGCAAAGAATATTACCCGCTCCGAGCTTGACGGAATTGTCGGCGTCGGTGAAAAACGTAAGGCGATGCTGCTTTCATATTTTAAGTCGGTCAATGCAATTAAAAATGCAAGCGTTGACGAGCTTGTAAAGTCGGGTATAGACAGAAAAACCGCAGAGAATATTGCAGAATATTTCAATAATAAAGCATAAATGGAGAAAAAAGGTATGTTTACGCTTGTAAAAAATGACGATTTGTGTTATTATAAAATAGATTCCTTTGAAAACAGCGGTATTGTACGCCACGGCTTTACCACAAAGTACGGCGGTGTCAGCAAGGGCTGTTTTGAAAGTATGAATTTGCGGATAAATTCCGATGACAGCATTGAAAATGTCAGATGTAACTATGAGATAATTGCTAAAGAGCTTGGTATGGACGTAAAACGTCTTGTGCTTTCTAAACAGGTGCATAAGACGGATATTGTTGATGTGACCTCTCTTGACGCAGGTAACGGTCTTTGGTATGATAATAAATTTGAAAGTGCGGACGCGCTTGTTACCAACGAGAAAAATCTGCCTCTTGTAACCTTTTTTGCGGATTGCGTACCTGTTTTTCTTCTTGATACAAAAAAAGAAGTGCTTGCACTTGCACATTCTGGCTGGCGTGGTACAGTAGGAAAAATTGCCGCTCTTACGGTACGGCATATGTGCGATAAATACGGCTCTTGTGCCGAGGATATCCTTGCAGGAATAGGACCGTCAATAAGACAGTGCTGCTTTGAGGTCGGCGAGGAGGTTGCAGAGCATTTTAGCAAGGAATTTGTTGACAGATGCAAAGCTAAACCGCATATAGACCTTCAGGGAGCAATTGCCGCACAGCTTGAAGCTGTCGGTGTAAAACGAGAAAATATAACTGACAGCGGCATTTGTACTTGCTGCCGAAGCGATGAATTTTATTCGCACAGAGTAATGGGCAATCAAAGAGGAACAATGGCTGCTCTTGCGATGCTTATATGAACGGAGGTGCCTTTATTATAAAAAGAATATCTGCACTTTTGACAGCGTGCTTTCTTTTGATTACACAGTTCGGTTGCAGCGGCAATTCGGGCGGTGAAATTATAATAGAAGAGGGCGTAAATGAAATAAATATGTCGGTTTGCGGCGTTGATACATTTAATCCGCTGAAAACACAGTCCGAGTCTGTATCGGAAATGCTTACGCTTGTTTATGAGCCGCTTTTCGGCTTTGATGAAGCTCTTATGCCGATACCTATTCTTGCGGAAGGTATAACCGTTAGTACAGACAGGCTTACGGCAAAAGTCAGCCTATCCAATGATGTACTTTGGCACAGCGGTGCGGTATTTACGGCGGAGGACGTTGTATATACTGTAAATGAGATAAAAAAAGGCGGTACAGTATATGATGATAACGTCGCACAGATAGCCTCTGCAACAGTTGATACCGATGGCGGAGTGCTTCTGGCACTTACCGAGCCTGTTATGAATATAGAAGGTCTTTTGTCTTTTCCGATTATAAGAAACGGCTCTGCCGTCGAGCTTGATGATAAGCCTGACGGTACGGGTGTATTTTACGTTTCGGAAAAAACCGCACACGAAATAATCCTTTTGCCGAACAAAAACAGTGAAGGCTCTGTTTCATCGGTAAGAGTAAGAGTAATGCGAAGTGAGGCTGCGTGTGTAAATGCCTTTGAAATGCGTGAGCTTGACCTTATAACCTCGTCTGTGGTCGACCTTGGTGAGAAAACTCCCGCAGGTGAAATACAAACACAGATGTGCACCTCAAACCGAATGACCTTCCTCGGCTTTAACTGCCGTGCGGAAAAGTACACAGAGCCGTATTTCAGGCTTGCGGTGTCAAATATCGTAGACAGAAGTGAGCTTGTAGAAAAAGCAATGTTCGGCAAGGCGGCTGAATGTAAGCTGCCGGTTAATCCGCAAAGTACATTATATTCGGTGTCCGACGGACTTGAGCTTGATATTGAC
>JAFULX010000075.1 GCA_017483065.1 Clostridia bacterium
GTACCGTTTGCGGTATCACTTCTCAGCCACCTGAATGTGCTTGCTCCTGCCGCATCGCCATTCACATCATAGAATGTATAGCTTCCCGCAAGAGATGAGCCGATATAACGGTCGCCTGTAATTTTTACATCACGAGCCTCGGGAGCGGACTTTGGTGCGGCAATATTGCTCCTTGTACTGTTACCGCTTTCTCCGCCCTCTGCAACTGCACTTATCTCAGCATAAATGTATTTGCCCGCATTTTCACTATCAACGGTATAGCTTGTACCGTCTGCACCCGATATCTCTGTATAACTGCCGTTATAGGACTCTGAAGCATACCATTTAATTTCGGACACGTCCGCTTTACCCTCAACCTGATAGTAGGCATATGTAAGGGTCAATGTGTTTCCTTCCTCGGTAGTACCCGAAAGGACGGCGTCCGATACCTTCGGTGCGGTAGCACTGTTAGCAATAAGCTCAATCTCAATGCTCTTGCGATATTCGGTCTGTGCCGAAGGGTATGTCGGTCTGCATACCGCATCAACCGTGATTTTGCCTGCAACTGCGGCGGAGGTTACGAAAATTTCATTACCCTCGGTATATACTCCGTCGGGTGAGTCGGGAAGCTCAAAGGTAACAGTTTCATTATATAAGCCTGCGTCCGTTCCAATCTGATTGACAATACCGTTTACTTTGAAGCTGCCTTTCTTTTCACCGCTTATCGGTATATCAATACTTTCGGGAGCTGTAAACTCTATATCGGAAATTATTAGCTCTCCGCAATATATATCGTCTACATAATAGTCATAGCCCTCAGTACCGTCCGGCGGCCAGCATACTATCTGAATTTCGCCTGTGGAGCTTTCGGTTGCGGCGGCGGTGAGCGTTACTCTCGCCCAATCCCTGCCTACCGTGACCTTCTCTTTATCACGGTATAATCTGTCCACCTTACCTCTTCCGAAATACCCCTCCATAATTGTTTCTTCAACACTGCTGTCGTCGGCAAGTCTTGCATAACCGTCAACAATATATGTTCTTCCGCTTTGGAGCGACACCTTCTGATGCCAGTTATCGGTCGAGTAAATTCGGTCTTTGATATACAGCGAATAATCTCCGCTGTACTTCACGTCAGAGGTTACCTCCATACTTCCGCTCTTTTTAAATTCCTCAATCCAATTGGTTTTATCACCCGTTTCAAATCCGCCGTTTGTAAGAAGATTTGTAGCCTCTCTTGCGTCCTGTATCGGTCCGACAGGGTCAGCCGTGCATTTTTCACCCTCATACGGTGCTTTCTCGGATACGGGAATGACGTCTGCTTTTATGTATTTGCCAAGGTCATTTTCAGTCAGCTGATAAGTTAATCCCTCTGCTATCTGAGCATATTCGCCGTCTTTGCTGTCCGATGAAAGCCACACAATTATGCTCTCGCCCTGTGCGTCACCGTTTGCGTCAAAATAGTCATATGTTACAGTCAAATACTGACCTATATATGTATTGCCGACAATCGCAGCATTTTCCGCTGTCGGTGCTTTTTCGGGCATAAGCACATTGGAATATGCCTTTATTCCTGCTATTCCGTCATCTGTTTTCGGAACAACGGTTGCTCTTATATAGCAGTCAGCCATATCCGACGTAACAGTATATTCAGTACCGTCGGCATCCTTAATATCCGACCAGATAACATTGTCCTCACTGTACTGCCACTGAATTTCGGGAGTGCCTTTCGGAGCGTCGTCCTCCTGCTCGTATTTATATGTAAATGTCAGGATTTCACCCTTGATTACGCTGCCGCTTATTGTAACAGCAGTTGCCTCGGGCGGTGAACTTCTGTAATATTCAAATTCAATAGTATCGGTCACAAGTGCAACCGTATCAAAATAATCGTTACTCTCTGCTTTCAGAGCAGATGTATCAAAAACAATTTTATAACTGCCCGTTGTGAGAGTGGAGTCTGGTGTCATAGTGTAGATGTTATTTACTTCGTCATAGACTCCCATTGTATTTATAAAATCTGTACCGTTATAAAGCTTTATATTGCTATGTGTTACTGTATCCTTCTTCATCGGAGAATCAAACTTAATCTTAAATGCAGTTTTCTTCACCTGCAAGCTGCCGCCCTCAAGCTCTGCATTTGCGGTATCGGTTACCTGATACACCTTTACATCATCTATATCAAGTGTATCGGCTGTCGCTGTTTCAAGTGCGGTATTTGAGGTCGCTCTGTAAAAGAAATCAAGTGTTTCAAGCTCTTTTGCGTTCTCAAGATACCAGATATCCTTTATACCCGAGGTATAGCTTGCAAGCTCATTTCCGCTTTCATTATAAAGGTACGTAGATACATTGTCAGTTTCATTGTTGATTACAAACTTTACCTTATACCAAGTGTTTGTACTGTAAGTAGTCATAGCATTAAATTCAGGCTGATTAAGCGTTACCGTAGAATCATCAGGCATTGTTATGGTTCTTACGGTATTAGCCTGAGTGTTTTTTCGTCTGTAAACATAAGCATTTCCTCCCTGATGCAGGTGCATCAAGGTGTAGTAATTCTGATTTATGTCGCCGTAGCCGTTATCGTAGTAGGTTGTTGTGTCTACAAGACCTGCATTTCCCTTTGTTTTCGGATAGTTAATCTTAAAATATTTCCTGAAGAAATTTGAATTTGTACGGAATTTTGCTTCAATAACACTGACACCGCTTTTCATACTTATTGTGCCGTCAATATCCCTTGTAAGACAAGGATTTTCGTCATTTCCGTTGGTATTTGTGTCTTTGTTCATCTTCGTTACGCTAAGACGGAGAAAAGAGTTGCCGTTTTCCGTTTGAACGCTGAGCTCGGGACTGTTTACGGTATTTCTTAAGTACCAGTCGCCGACAGACCCCGATTCAAAGCTGTCGTCTACGGCATACACTGTTGACGCAAAAGAAGTTATCGGCATAACTGCCGCATATGCTGCAATTTGTGCCGTCACAATTGCAAGTGCAATGAGTCTTTTAGATTTTTTCATACTCTTTCCTCCTAATAACTTAGCCTCTGCTGCGGAGGCTTTTCCTCCGCAGCCTTATTCTTTTTATTACTCAAAAGATACGGGTGTAAGATTTCCCATTTTCCAGACAAATGCTTTTGTTGTACAGCCTGTTATATCCTCGTCAAGCGTCAGGGTTTTGCTGATTTCCGACATAACATCAGCTTCAAGCATCTCAAGCTTTACACTCTTTAACACACCTTGACCGTCATATGCCGCAAATATAATTGCCGCATCGCCCATATCACTTGTTTTTACAAAATCAAAGCTTGCCGTTGCACCGCTGACTGCAATATTGTCTTTGGTGTTATAAACCTTGATATCGTCAAAGTCAAAGGTTGCCGTTGCAGTTGAAGCATTGTTGCCTGAGGTCTGTCTTGCCGTAAAATCAAGTGTGTAAATATAATCGTCAAGATACCAGATGTTTGCGTTTGTATCTGTTACAGATGTGATAACGTTACCTTCCTCATCATACAAAACTGTGCTTAGTGTATCTTTGGCATTGTCAAATACCATTCTTACGGTGTACCACTTGTTTTCATCGTTGTCACCGATTACATAATCCACCGTTGCATTGTTGTACATCTGTCCGTTGCTTCCGCCTACAAGAGTAAATCCGCTGCTTTTGTTGATACCATTGTACATACGCATCTGATTGGTATATCTCCACCACAGCGTAAAGAAGTTCTGTGTCACATCGCCGTAGCCGTTATCATAACGGTATGTACTTTCCGTACCGTCCCAAAGGAGCAGGGCACCTTTTTCAGTAGGATAGTTAAGCTTGAAGTAATTTCTGTATGTATCGTCGCTCCAGCGTACCTTGGTTTCAATTACTGTATAGCCGTCTGCCTGTCTTTCAAGACCGCCGCCAAGCTTTCTTGTAATTACAGGGTGTGTATCCTCACCCGTAAGGTCGGTTGCCTTATCCATTGAGTTTATTGTAACTCTTGCAAAGCTGTTGCCGTCCTCGGTTTCCTTTGAAATAGTTGCGTGAGAGTTTCTTGAAGTCCAGTTTGTCAGGTCTGTTTCATTCTCAAAGGTATCATTTACAACAATATCTTTGCTTGTAACATTTGCGGTCAATGACGGCTGAGCCGATACACCGTTTTCAAGATAAACCTTCTCGCCGAATGTTATGGTATAAGCATCACTCGCAAGCTCCGAGCCTGAAGTAAGCGTATATGTATATGTGTCCGCATTGTAGCTCGCCGTACCTGTCACAGCTTTACCCGCAGAATTTGCCACCGTAATGCTGTCGAGTGCTGACGTGTTAAGCACATCACAGCTGAAGGTAATACTGATTGTATTTTCAGCAGCCGATGCCGATGCGAATACCGCTGTTTCGTCAACCTCTGTCACCGAAACATCGCTGAACGTAACTGTCGGCGTACCCTTTCTGTAAGTAAAGGACAGGCTTTCGAGTGCGGTATCGTCAGCAAGCTCTGTTGCTGGCAGAGTTTTGTCGGAATATGTAACAATATTTTTGTTTGCCTCGTCCTCGAAAACAAAGCTCAGCTTATCATTGTCACCGTCAATTACAACGACAACATCATACCACTGTCCTGAGGTATGAGCCATTCCCGAATCCGCAAAATTCGTGCTCACCTTATCATTGCCTACGCCGTTGGTGTACCATACCTTGTTGCTGTAACCCATATACCAGAGTGCATAGATATTTCCGCCGACATCGTTTGAGTGCATATCCGTATCGGGACGGTTTATTTTGAGATAAACTCTGTCAGCATCGCTGTTTTTATCAATTTTCAGTCTTGTTCTTACCGCAACCTTTTTACCTGCAAAGTCTACCTTTTCGGGCAAATCGTATCTGATTACGGGATTTTGACCGCCTTGGTCGCCGCATTTTGACGCCGTCATAACCATATTACCGTCTGCGTCATACGATATTGCAGCCTCATATCCTGAATTTGCAGTACCTGCCGTCCAGCCGCTCCAGCGGTTATTATCATCAGCACTCACAGCGGTCATACTTCCTGCGAGCATTGCAGCAGCCGCTGCAAGAGCCAAAAAACGTTTTAAACCTTTTTTCATTGTTCCCATTCCTTTCTTAATATAATTATTTTATAAACATACCAGACTATCATACAGATAGGTGATAAGCTCTTCATCGTTCGGCTGTTTCAAAAGCTCCTCGTATCCGCTTATTACAATCAGCCCTTTTTCGTCCCAGAACACCTCTTTTTGCAGAAGCTCGGATACCGAGCGGAGCGGTACGAAGGTTCTCTCACCGATAATCTGTGCCGCCGTTGTGAGTTCAACATCTGCACCGTTAAGCGTTGCGGCAGTTTCACCGATTTTAAATGACACGGTATTATTTTCGCCGATAATTGACACCGTTCCGTCCGCCCACGAAACCTCTGCGCCGAGAGCCTCTGCGATAAAGCGTATCGGGACAAGCGTATAATCATCGGCTATCACAGGCACTACACTTCTGTTTTCCTCATCAATCAGAACGTCCTTGCCTGCAACCTTTGCATTTGGACTTCCTATGCAAAGGCAAACCGCCTGTGCTACTCTGTTGGTTGCTCTTTCCTCCACTCTGCCCATTCTGGTGAACGGAATAGGCTTGAAATCGGGAATTCGCTTATAAACCTCGGAGTCCTCCTTTACGAGATAATTTCTGTTTTCCATATCGTAAAAGCCAGGGTCGCCGCCGACAACATAGTTATCCTCGCTCTTACCTGTGGTTATGATATTGATATGAATATCCATTGCACCGCTGTTTACAACAACATTGTTGCTGACAACATTACCCTTGGAGTAACCGGGCTTGCCGTCATCGAGAATAGTATAAAGCTCGGGATAAGCTTCCTTCCAGATTTCGCTTCTGTAAGGCACGGTATCAAGCGTTGCAAGAATGGACGCCCACGTACCGAACTTGGTAGTGTTACCGTCATCACCCGACCATATTGCACTTGTGCCGACATTTACAAACACATTGTTATAGATAATGTTATCTCTGCCGCCGAACTTGACTCCGTAGCCCGAAACATTTTCAAACACATTTCCCGCAACAGTCGCACTTGAGAAAAAGTCATCAAGATACACGCCGTGTACTCCCTGTTTCCCCTCGCCGTCCTTCTGCTGAATGTCGTGGACATAGTTATAGATTATCCTATTGCCACGGCTGGTAAGGTTTCGTCCGCAGTAAATTGCACCCATATCGCCTACATCGTAGCAGACATTGTAAATCTCATTGAAAGCAATCGTCTGATTATTGCCTGCCCACTGGAGAGCGGTATGCTCACCGTCACTTATTTCATTATGGCAGGCACGGTTTCCGACACCCAGCATATGGATTGCGGGGTTATATGTGTGCGTAAGACGTGAATACCGCTCAAATTTGCAGTTTTCCACATAAAGACCCGCACCCTCGAGCGTTTCAAAATTACCGCCGCTTATTCCTACACCGCCGTCAACATCGTGAATATAACAATTCCTGACGCCGCTGTTCTTTTCCTCGTTAATCTGAACGGCACGGCTTGCGGTAAAGCTGATTTCGCTGTTCAAAAGCGTATTATTGTAACCGCCCGTCATTGTAACGGCATTAGAGCGTGTAGCGGTAATATTGATACCGTTGATTGTTATATCGTGTGCATTTTCAAGCACAAATACGGGCACATCTATGAGGGACAGAATACCGCTTATAGTTTCCGCACCCTCGAGCGGATAGAAATAGAGCTTTTTGCTATCATTATCAATATAATACTCGCCCGGAAGGTCAATTTCCTCGAGAAGATTGTAGATATAAAATACTCTGCCCGTTCCCGCATCGACGTTGTACTCGCTCGGATACTTGGAATATATCCATTTCTTATCCGCATCTACCTTGGCAAGAGGTACGGTCTGGTCTGCCCATTCCTTCATCCAGTAGCCGTGCATCAATGCGTAGTTTGCGGTTGTCCAATACTTAACTCTATCGTCAAGTACCTCAATCACAAACGGGTCGCCCGTACGCTCCTCTTCGGGGATATAATCATCTGTGGTTTCCATATCCGCATTCCAGTATCGGGGTGTATCGCCGTGCTCGATAACCTTGGAAATGGTGATTGTACCGTCATTCGGATATCTTGCAAGCTCCATCATATTTCCGTTCACAATAAGCTCGGGGGCAGCAGCACCCTTTTGCCTTTTATGAATTTGCCGCATCGCCCAGGTATAGCTGTACGCACCTCTCATCAGCTGTTCGGGGAGTTCCGTAATTCCGAACTGTGCCAAATCCACCTCGACAATATGCTCTCTCGCAGCTTGGTCTGCAACTTTTGAAAGAACACCGCTGTCCGCCACCTTTTTTACCGCACTGTCATCAAATTCCACTCCGCCGATAAAGGTAACCTTTTCTCCAGGGTAGGATTTATATGTAACGCCCGAATCCTGTTCCTCCAATATAATTGACGAGGTTATAGTATATTCTCCGCCACGGATATACACAATTTTCTGTTCATCACCGCTGCGGCTGCGGAGAATATCTCTCGCCCTTTCGACGGTCCTGAGCGGTGCGTCAATAGTACCCTGTGCGGAGTCATTTCCGTCGAGTGATACATACAGTGCTGTGGGCGTCTGTATTTCGGCATATGATACTGTATTCATTCCTATCACGGCAATGACTGCCATTGCAAACGCTGATATTCTCTTTAGAATCATATTTTTACCATTAACTCCTTTCAGAAAATTAAGTCTGAATAAATTTCCTCCAATCAGCCTTATTTTGAAGCATACCATGCGTCAAGCTGTGATTTAAGCTCGGCACATACCTTTTCCACACCTGCCGTTTTCAAATCAGCTTTATAATCATCAATATAATTTTCAAGCGGCTCGGCACCTGTGCTGAGTGATTTGTATTTACCCTGAACGGTAGCTATCTGGGCAACCTCGGTTCTTACAGGCTCAACATCGAATACAAAACCGAGGAAGGAGGATTTTTTTGCTCCCTCATTAAACTGCTTTGTAACCTCCCATACATCGTCCGACTGACCTGGCAGCAGAAGTGCATTGAATTGGTTTCCGAACTTCCAGCTTGCCTTCGGTGCATAACCCGAGCCGTCTATATAGACTACCTTGCCTGTTTCGTCGAGGTTATAGTGCTTGCCCTCAATACCGAAGCAAAGCAGATTGTAAAGCTCAACATCTGTGTTTACAAGCTCAATCATCTTGAATGCAAGGTCGGGATTTTTGGACTTTCTGCCGATTGCGGTCATTGCGGCAACACCCGAGCCGTTAGACATTTTAGGTTCGGAAATCGGTATGATAATTGCCTCATAGCTGTTGGTACTGTTAAATTCCGCTTCAACACCCGGCTTATAAGCACATCTCCATACAGCGAATTTTCCCGCATTGCCGTCCTCGGTATCGTCAACCACGCTTGCAACGTCGGAGCGGATATAGCCCTTTTCAAACCAGCTGCGAAGCAGACTCGGCGAATATTCAAAGGACTCAAGCTCTGTAACAGGTACTACCTGAATTTCTCCGTTCTCGTCAATCCACGCACTTGTTCCGCTCGTGAGTGTTTCTCTGAACACACCGTCATTTTTCTCACCGCCGCCGTATTTTCCTGTTCTGAACGGATACACACCCGTTTCATTCTGCTTAACCTGCTCCAAGAACGGCTCGATATCCTCAAGGCTCTTGATTGTGCTGACATCAAGATTATATTTTTCAGCAAGATCCTTTCTAATTCCAAGTCCCGTACATTCAGTCATAATCTGAAGATTTGGAATTGCATAGATGCTGTCTCCTATTTTACCTGCGTCAAATGCATACTGCGGCAAAGCGTCCTTTAAGCTACTACCCTCAATATAGCTGTCAAGCTCTAAAAGTCCGCCTCTTTTTACACTCTGCTGATACGGATTGACATATCCTGTAAAGCACAGGTCAAACTCGTTTCCGCCTGCCATATTCATAGTCATTCTTTCGGTAAATGCACCTGTGTCGATAAACTGAATATCAAGCTTTGCACCAATTTTTGCCTCGGTGATTTTATTCACCTCTGCAAGTACACTCTGAATATCCTCCTGCTTGTCGCCGGGAATCATCCAAGTAAGAGTAGGAACCTCCGTTTCTCCGCCGCTTGTTTCACTGTTTCCTCCGCAGCCTGCCAGACCTGTGCAAATTACGCCTGCCATAATAAACGACGCAATCCGCAAGAACATTTTTTTCATAATCTTTGCCTCTCTTTCTTTATATTTATAAAATAATTAACCCTTAACCGAGCCTACTGTAAGACCCTTTACAAAATATTTCTGGAAGAACGGGAACACCACGAGTGCAGGTCCCGCAACAACTATTGCCATTGCCATTCTTACCGTTTCGGACGGAATTTCCGTCGTTTCTGCAAGCATCGAGGTATCGTATGATGCCTCCTGTATCAGCTTGATGTTCTGCATAATTCTCTGGAGGAGATATTGCAGGCTTATGAGACTTTCATCATTGATATACAGCATTGATGTGTACCAGTCATTCCATTTGCCGAGGAACATAAACAGTGCCACCGTCGCAAGTGCAGGCTTTGAAAGCGGAAGAACAATCTTGAGGAAAATTGTATATTCGTTCGCCCCGTCAACCACCGCCGCCTCATTGATTTCATACGGTATTCCCTGAAAAAAGGTTCTGAGAAGAAACACATACCACGGTGTTATCAGACTCGGTACAATGTATATCCATATAGTATCATCCAGATGAAGCATCTGTGTATTTAGTATGTAGGTCGGCACAAGACCTCCCGAAAACAGCATTGTAAAGTAGATGTAGAATGCAAAGAAGGATTTTCCTTTCAGGTTTCTTTTCGAGAGCATATGTGCCAGCATCGACATCAGCAATGTGCTTAAAAAGGTGTATATGACCGAAAACAAAAACGTAATCTTGTACGCATTGATGATTGACTTCGGATTTTTGAATATGTACCTATATGCCGACAAATCTAAGTTCTTCGGTATTATCTGATATCCGTATTCGACTATGTCCTTCTCACTGGACAAGGACGCACTTACTACCAGTACGAACGGAATTATTACCAGCATACAGACGAATATGAACAACAGATTAAATATAGCCTGATTTAATAATTTTTGCTTTTTCACTTTTACTGCCTCTTTTCCCTCTTAGAATAACGCATTGTCGGGCTCAATTTTTTTGCTCACATAGTTGGTAAGCATAACAAGCACAAATCCGACCAGCGACTGCATCAGACCTACCGCAGACGATACGCCCATATCTCCGACAACTCTCATTGTTCTGAATATGTATGTATCAATAACGTCGGTTGCGTCATATAATGCTCCGATATCTCTTGTGAGCTGATAGAAAAGTCCGAAATCGGCACGGAATATTGAGCCGATTTTAAGAATTGTAAGCACCGAGATGAGCGGTACAAGACTCGGCAGAGTTACATAGCGTGTTTTCTGCCAGGCGTTTGCACCCTCGATGTCAGCCACCTCATAAAGTGAGTTGTCAATACCCATCATCGACGCATAATAGATAACCGAATCCATACCAACGTGCTTCCATACCGACGCAATCGTCAGTATCAGCGGCCACGCTTCGGGCTTGGAGTACCAGTCGACAGGCTCGGCACCGAACATTCCGATAACCGAATTAACCAGTCCGTATGACGGGTGCAGAAATGCGTATGCCATATAGGACACCACAACCCACGACAGAAAATGCGGTGTAATCAAAAGAGTCTGATATACCTTGGTTGCATTTCGTGATTTGATTTCATAGAGCAGGATTGCAACAATCAATGCCGATATAATTCCCGCCGCAATGAATATGGCATTCAGATACAGGGTATTGATTGTAATTCTCGTAAAATCGTTGGAGCTTACAAACATTTTGAAATTATCAAGTCCCACCCATTCACTGCCAAAAATACCTTTATCGAAACGATAGTCCTTAAAGGCTATTATTACACCGAACATAGGCAGATAATTAAATATAAATATGAGAAGAAGCGGTATCGCTCCTATCGTATATGCCTGAAAATTATTCGATTTGTAAAAAGCTTGTTTTGGTCTGACCACAGACGGAGTTTTGATATTCATTACCCGTTGCTTCCTTTCGTTATTTGTTGTCATCTTAAGTTTAGCACACGGTATTCGGCGGTGTAAAGTATTCATTTTCGGGAAATAATATACTATTTTGTCAAATAATTAAATCGGCTTGCCAGCGGTCGGAAAGTGTGCTAATATAGTAATATAATTGTTTGAGGGCAGGTGAAATTTGTGTATAACCTGATATTGGTGGACGACGAGCTTACCGAGCTTGAGCTGCTCGCTTCTCTGCTTGACTGGGCGGAGTACGGCTTTAATTCTCCGCATATTTTTGAAACGCCGTCGGAGGCAATCGAATATATCGGCACACACGATGTTGACGTCATTATTTCCGACATCAAGATGCCGCATATGAACGGCATCGAATTTTCAAAATATATATCGGAAAATTATCCCGATATCATTTTTGTATTGCTGAGTGCATACGAGGATTTCGTATATGCTCGTGAGGCAATTAAATATCACGTTTTTGACTACCTTAACAAACCGATAAAATATTCACAGATTACCGAGTTGTTTACAAGGATAAAACAGCAGCTCGATGAAAATTCTGTTTTCCGTTCGGTCGATTATCTCACAATGTTTGCAATGCAGCAAAGCCTGAACGATTATCTTTTCAATAATTCAACCGTTGAAGAATTAAAAGCGGCTATGAAAAAGTACGATGTCGGCATAAATACCGACGGTTATGCCGCTCTTTTGCAGATTTCGATAGACGGACTACCTGAATACCTTGCCACTGTATGGGATTATGGCTCGGACAGCCTGTATGCCTGCCTGATGCGTTTTCTGCCCGACAGTCCTGCGGTATTTCTGCCGATAAACAGCTCTTTTAACTCTCTGAATGTTCTCGCTGTCAGCTCACACGGCAGCCTGATACAGTTTGAGCATTATCTGAACGAGCTTGTCAGGGATTATCCCGCAAAATGCCGTAAAAACATCAATATAAAGCTTGATATAACATTGGTAAGAACATATGAGTCGCTTGAATATGCAAGGCAGTCTATTGCCACTATGTTCAATGTTGCATTCCAGAAAAATACAACCACAAAAAACATACCTGCGGTATCTGCGGCAACAGAATATATACACAAGAATTTTTCAAAGGATATATCCCTTGCCGACCTTGCGGAGCTGGTCAATCTCACACCCTACTATTTCAGCCGCATTTTCAAGCGTGCCACAGGCTATAACACAGTTGACTACATCAACCACGTGCGTCTTGATTTTGCAAGAAAAATGCTGCTTACCACCAATATGAAAATAATTGACATCTGCACTCAAGCAGGCTATAACAACAAAGCACATTTTTACAAGCTTTTCAGGCACGCCTACGGCTATACTCCGCTTGATTTCCGTAAGCACAACCAAATCAACAGTAATGAAGAATAAGCTTTTCAGGTGAAGGTATATGAAAGAAAAAATATTAACAAGTGCCGTTAAAACATTCAAATGGAAGAGTGTCTTTGTCAGACATCTTGTTTTGCTGTTTTCGATTATTTTTCTTTTCTCGATGACCTTTATACTTGTCTTTTTCAGCTATTACAAATACAATACAAAAAAAGCGTTTATGTCCTATGCAAACAACAATCTCGAAAGCATTTCGGCTTCTGTCGATGATGTATTCTCAGCGGCAACAAACAGCTTTTCCTCCATTTCGGCAAATCAGACGGTAACGGCATACCTTTCCAGTAAGGAATACAGCGACAACAATCAGCTGGCACACGATGTCAATATCATTACCGAGCTTCTGCACAATTCACTTTACAGCTCGCCTTATATCGACTCGATTTATCTTTACAATCCCCTGAACGACTATGTTCTTTCCACTAATTCATCTAATTACCGTTCTATGTTTTATGACAGAACGTGGTATGATTTGTACACAAAAAACAATAACAGTGATTATATATTAACACGCACCATTCAAAAAAGCTCGGGAATTACCGATTGTATTACCATCTGCCGTAATATCTACTCGGGTACATATGTTGACGGTGTTGTAATTATAAACATAAATTTGAGAGAAATGCTCGGCACTCTCCTCGGCTCGCACGACTACATATCTTATATAAGCCTGAGCGACGGCGATGGAAATAACGTCTTTTCAAGCGGCGAGGATATTACAGATTGCATTATAATCAGTTCAAAGCTTGATACGGTAAATTATAAAATTACAGCACATATTCCGTCGGATATTACAAATGTGCCGTCATATATGTATTGGTATCTGTTGCTTGTAGGTGTGATGGCACTGCTTATATCGCTGTTGCTTTCATACTATCTCAGTTACAGGTCATATTCATCAATACTGAGCATTGCAAACATACTTAACGAGAATATGCTGCTTCCGACAAACGAAGTTCAAAAGGAATCGGAAAACGAGATACAGTACATTTATGACCTGCTCACTCAATTTATACATAACAGCGAATCGACCAACCTTATGCTGATAAAAAAGATGCTTCTGCTGAAACAGTATCAGTTTACCGCACTGCAGGACCAGATAAATCCTCATTTTCTTTTGAATACGCTTAATCTCATAAATCTTCTGGATATAACCGAGCATCACAAGGAAACAAAAATTTCCAATATAGTATCGCTGCTTTGTGAAATTCTGCGTTCCGTTCTCAATACGAAGGATTTTCTTATCACAATGGAGAACGAAATTAGCCTGTTACAAAAATATATTGCACTTCAAAATATCAAATACGGCAACAAATTCAATATGATATGCGATATCCCCGATGATATTATGCAATGTACCGTAATCAAATTTATGCTGCAACCAATTGTTGAAAATGCCTTGATTCACGGCATTCTCCCCTCACCAACCAAAAGCGGTACAATCAAAATCACCGCTGTCAGCAATTCGGATACTATCCGTTTAACAGTATCAAATGACGGTAATATTATCAGCGACGATGCCGAAAAACAACTGAATGAAAGACTGAAATCGGAGGAATTTCCGAGTAATTCCCATATCGGACTTACGAATGTAAATCAAAGAATAAAAATTATATTCGGCGACGAATTCGGCTGCAATATTTCTCATACAATGACCGAAACTCAAGTCCGAATTACTATCCCTAAAACGGGCTTATAGAATATTGCATAAAAATTGCCCCGCAAAAGCGAGGCAATTTTTAATTGAAATTTCAGCAGTCCTTCATTCCGCAGCCTGTTACTCTCTTTGCACCTACATTCTCCTGAATTCTGTTCAGGCACTCGCCGAAACGCTGGAAATGCACAACTTCTCTTTCACGAAGGAATTTAATAACCTGCGTAACATCGGGGTCGTCGCACATTTTTAAGATATTGTCATAAGTAACTCTCGCCTTTTGCTCTGCCGCCAAATCCTCGACCAAATCGGCAATCGGGTCGCCTTTGACCGCCATAGACGCAGCACTCCACGGGAAACCCGACGCTGATGTCGGATATACTCCCTTTGTGCGGTCGATATAATATGCCGCCATCGGACTGTTCTCAATTTCGCCTGTTGTCGCATTCTTCGTAAGCTGATGAACAAGTGTTCCGACCATCTCAAGATGTGCCAGCTCTTCTGTTCCAATGTCCGTTAAAAGTCCCTTTGCCATATCGTCCTTCATAGAAAATCTCTGCGAAAGATAACGCATTGACGCACCCAGTTCGCCGTCAGGACCGCCGTACTGGCTTATAATGAAAGCTGCGAGCTTCGGGTCAGGGTGTTTTATATTGATTGGTATCTGAAGTTTTTTCTGATATTCCCACATAAATTATAATCCCCTTTCTTTAACGATTTTCCCATGGCCACGGACCTTGAATCCATTCCCATGTTTCCGTGTTGTTGTTTACCGACGGTGTGAGAGGTCCGAACATTCTCTCGTATTCAGATTTCAGTTTTTTGGACATCTGCTCGAATTTTTGGAATTTTTCCAAGGCTTCCCTGTGGTCGGGGTGAGTGTCCAAAAAGAGGTTAAGCTCCTTTAAGACAAATTCCGTTTCCTTTATCTCTCTTAAAAGTCGTCTTCTTGCCATATTGTTATTCATTGCACTTATCCTCCTTAACTCCCTGTAAATATTCGCACATTGTAAGGCTTAATTCAGGGAAAAGCGTACCGCACTCCAGCGCTTGTTCAGGAGTAAAGGTATCAAATGTTCTTTGCGGGGGTACAAACGCATACCCTACCGGCCATTCTCTATCATACATACAAATTTCTCCTGTCCATATAATATTTAAAAAGCAGACAGAAATTTATCTGTCTGCTTTATCATATTCTTCAAGTTTTATTTCTGTGACAGGTTATACTTATCAAACCGAATAAGCGTCTTAAACAAGTCACCGTCCGTCACTACGCTGAACCTGCCGCCGCACGCTTCGGTATAGCTTTTTGCTATTGCAAGTCCGAGTCCGTTGCCCTCAATGCTTCGTGATTTGTCGCCCCTGACAAATCTTCCCATTATCTCCTCTACATCAAATTCCAGAGCATAGGATGCCACGTTCTTAAACTCGATTATTACCTCATTGTCCTTTTCAATTGCCGAAATGAAAACTCTCGTATTTTTCATTGTATATTTTAAAATATTGCTTATGAGATTGCTTATCACTCTCGACATTTTGCGTCCGTCTGCATTGATGTACAATTCCTTTGCCACATCAACACAGAACTTCAGCTCCGAGTTCTTTATCTCGCTGTCATTTTCGCCCAAAGCCTGATTGATTAAAACAGCCACGTTCAGCTTTTCAAAAATTACATTCTCATTTCCGCTTTGCACCTTTGAAATGTCAAACAAATCCTGCGTGAGGTTTTTCAGGCGGTCACTCTTTTTCGCAATTATCTCAATATAGTCCTTCGCCTCCTCAGGCAAGCCTTCAACATTTGACAAAAGCTCGGTATAGCTGATTATCGACGTAAGCGGAGTTTTGAGGTCGTGCGATACATTGGTTATAAGCTCGGTTTTGAGTCTTTCCGCTTTCAATCTTTCAGCAACAGAGCTTTCAAGTCCCTCCGCAATTTCATTGATATTGCTTGCAAGCCCTTTCATATCCTCACTTCTTAGCTCGGGAATTTTATAATGCAGATTGCCGTTTCTTATCTCACCTGCACCCTTTCTAACCTCGTCAATATCCTTTGCACGGTACGCAAGCACAAATGCCGCAAAGGCAAACAGCAGCACAGCAGGAACTATCCAGAACGGAGCTATAATCACAGCAACGGTGAGAATCGCTGTCAATGCGGTGTATATGAACAGCATTGTCATTAGAATTACACCCGTCTTCCTTGACAAAGCTTTTATAAGAACACTTTTAAAGACTTTTATTTTCACAAAAATCAACTTAACTACCCCCACAATGGTTTTTGCAAACCATATTACTATACGGCAGATAATACTTGCTTTTATGAATTTTCCGCATTTGATATTACGGATTAGCGACAGCAACGAGGTAATTATGAGCATACTTGCCAAGGCTGAAACATACACCACACCCGTTTGCACCAAATATAACGGGCAGCGTGCCGACTGATATTCGTCAACAATAATCAGGCAAAAACCGACCGCAGCAATTCCGCTTATCCCCATTATCATCAGATGTATCTCCGTCCAAACCGAGTCAAACCACATCGACTTCATTTCGCCGTTCACGGTTTTACCCGACACACAAATGAGGTATATCAAAAGAAACAGTGCAAGTACAGCATACGCAAAAGCTGTTAAAAACGCTTCCCTGACGAAGCCTGCCTGCCTTTGCCACGCTGCTTCACATTCTGCTGCGTATTCTTCCTTTACGCTTGTACAAACGGTGATGACGTCACTTTTGTTGATTGGCAGTATATCGTCTATATATGAATTATAATAATCATACGAGAGTGACGTGTGATTTGTTATATTGCCGTTTTTGTTACGCATAGTGTACCTGTAAAATTCCGAATTTGTCAATTCCTCAGCACTTGATACTGCAGAATTTGTAAATACCTTATCATTGATTGCAACATAGTAATTGATTTTATCATAATAATACATCTGCAAAAGCTGCTGCTCCAAGTATTGGTCAAAGCTCTTGCCGTCGACAACCACTCTTTGCCTTACCTCTCCGTCATCGCTCTTGTAAAACATATAATATGTATGATGTACGCAAGCCTCAGCACTCGTCAGGACGGAAGAAAAATATTTCGACTCGGAAAAAGAGTTTTCAAAGCCGTAAATGTAATCTTTTTCATTCAAAAACCGTGCAATTCCGTTAGTTGCGGTAAGCACCGTCAAAGCAATACTCGCTATACATAATATCACAGCGGTAAGCTTGGTATAATTTGAGTATATAATCTTTTTCATTGTCAAACAGCTCCTTAATCAATTTTGTAGCCGATACCCCATACAACCTTCAGATACTTCGGCTCCTTGGGATTGATTTCGATTTTCTCTCTTATATGCCGAACGTGAACGGCAATTGTGTTATCGCCGACAACATTTTCCTCATTCCATACATTTCTGTAAATTTCCTCCACAGAAAAGACACGGCTTCTGTTTCTCGCAAGAAGCTCGAGGATTTTATATTCAATCGGTGTTAGCCGCACATCTTCGCCGTCAACCTTTACGGTTTTATTCTCTGTATTGATACAAAGTCCCGATATCACAAGCTCGCCGTTTTGCTTTCCGATTGAACCGAGGGTGGTGTATCTTCTCAGCTGAGATTTTACTCTTGCAACAAGCTCGGACGGATTAAACGGTTTTGTTACATAATCGTCTGCACCTGCGGCAAGTCCTAAAATTTTGTCGGCGTCCTCCGATTTTGCGGAAAGAAGAATAACGGGGATATTTCTCGATTCACGCAGCTTCATCAGCGTTTTTATTCCGTCAAGCTTTGGCATCATAATGTCCAAAATCATTAAATGCACCTCTTTTTCGGACAGAATGTCAAGGGCATCAATTCCGTTATATGCCTTGAATACGGTATAATTCTTCGCCGACAGAAAAATTGCGATACTGTCGACTATCTCTCTGTCATCGTCCACAATAAGTATGTTCATTTCCTTCACCTCCGTTTATATTATAGAATATAATTCTTAATATTTGACAATGAAAATTATTAAGATTTCTTAATTTTTTGCAAAAGAAAACCCCGACAAAGTCGGGGTTTTGAAAAATCATTAGTTAAGGATTGCAAGCTCTGTATCCTTATCGAAGATGTGAACCTTGTTCATATCAAACGCAACCTTGATGCTGTCGCCTGCGGCTGCTGTTGAACGCTGGTTTACTCTTGCTGTGAAGGATACGCCTTCAATCTTGAGGTAGAGATATGTCTCTGCACCCATCATTTCAGTTACCTCTACATCTGCAGAAACAACTGCTGATGCCTGACTGGAAATGAATGCTTCGTCATCGTGAAGATCCTCAGGTCTGATACCGAGAACTACCTCTTTGCCTATGTAAGCCTTGAGCTCTGCACTTGAAGCCTTACCCTCGGGAAGCTTAACAGACTGGTTACCGAATACGAGGTACAAGCCGTCGTCCTTCTGTGTAAGAGCTGCATTGATGAAATTCATCTGCGGGCTGCCGATAAATCCTGCAACGAACATATTAACAGGATCTGTGTAAAGGTTAGCCGGTGTGTCAACCTGCTGAATGATACCGTCCTTCATTACGACAATTCTTGAACCCATTGTCATAGCCTCAGTCTGGTCATGTGTAACGTAGATAAATGTAGTCTTAAGACGCTGATGAAGCTTCTTAATCTCAGTTCTCATCGCAACACGGAGCTTAGCGTCAAGGTTTGAAAGCGGCTCGTCCATAAGGAATACCTTAGGATTACGAACGATAGCACGTCCCATAGCAACACGCTGTCTCTGACCGCCTGACAAAGCCTTCGGCTTTCTGTCAAGAAGATGCTCGATATCAAGAATCTTAGCAGCCTCAGTAACACGCTTTTTAATCTCGTCCTTCGGAGTCTTTCTGAGCTTCAGACCGAATGCCATATTCTCAAAAACTGTCATATGCGGATAAAGAGCATAGTTCTGGAATACCATTGCGATATCTCTATCCTTAGGAGCAACATCGTTTACGAGCTTGCCGTCGATGTAAAGCTCACCCTCACTGATTTCCTCAAGACCTGCAA
>JAFULX010000007.1 GCA_017483065.1 Clostridia bacterium
AAAAATATACATTTTTTATTCAGTTTTAGGATTTCGCTGTCAATTTAGTATCATCTATTCTGTAATTATCATCACGAAGCGGGACAATTTCTTCAATTAACAGGTCTGACAAGGCTTTTTTCATAGCCTGATTGTACTTGAATTTCGATATATCGCTGTGTGTTTCGGAATATTTATCAAAATCAGCGACTTTCTTCAAGTTGTTAAGTCCGGGAATTTCCGTATCGCCAAGCTCATAGCGGTCGGCGGAGTATGAAACCGCTTCAAGACTTACACACCATTCATCTGCAAAATTTGAAAGCACATTGTCAATAGCTTCTTTTCGCATTTCTGCAAGAGCGTGGGAAACTCTCTTATCCTTAAATTTATCAGGGTTATTGTTAATATCGTTCCACAATTCCTGCATTAAAGCACCGAGTTTTGGGTTAGATGAAAGCAAATCTTCAATGTACTTGCTGATTTCAGTAAGAAGATTTAGATAATGCTGTTCTGCTCGTTCTTCATCAGTAGCCGAAACAACTGTCTGAATTAAGCTTACAATATAGTCATAGTCGATTTTTTCACGGCTATACGCTTTAAGCTCATATTCAAAGTCGATAATTGTGGGGTCAATAGGGTCAATCGGATTGGGTTCCTTTCTGTATTTCTCTCGAATATTTTTGTAGTGAGCAGCATAATCGTCGTATTCTTCCTGAGTTATGCCGTAGAACTCAGGCGGATTTTCCGCATATTTTGTAAATGCTTTAAGGCTTGCATAAATCTTGTCGAACTCTTGGAATGCCTTCGCAAAGCGTAATTCGCCCTCCTTTGCAAGAGTAGGAATAACATCAGGAGTAGCCGCAGTTACACGAACATAAGCGAGAGCCTTTCTAAACTCGTCATATACTGTATCCCAATCAGGAGCAAGTACAGAGGCTTCTCCGCCCGCTGAGTAGAGTATGAGTGCTTCGTCAACAGCCTTTTTGAACTTATGCGGAGATTGGAAAGTAACAATCTGTCCTGCCTGTTTAGGCTTATCAAAAAGACGATTTGTACGGGAGAATGCCTGAATAATGTCGTGAGGGTGCATAGGCTGTCTGTCCATAAAGACGGTTGACAGACAAGGTGCGTCAAAACCTGTGAGTAATCTGTTTACAACGATAACAAGGTCGAGTTGTTCATCACGACTTTTGAATTTGGATTTCTTTCTTGCAAGTCGGTCATTCAGATTTGCGTTATATCCTTTGATTTCGCCAATACCGTATGTAGTACCGAACATTCTATTGTAATCGTCAAGAGACTCCTTCATTTTTGGAACGTTAAGGTCTGCACTTTCAGTATCTTCATCACTTGAAACGGAATATGTAATCGCAAATTTCGGGAAGTCAGGTAAAACTCGTTTTGTTTCTTCGCTGATTTCAAGCTCTGTTTCGCCGTTTTTGACTCTTTTCAGCAAATCATAGTATGCCTGTGCCCTCTGAATTGAATTAACTGTGAGCAATCCTTCGTAAGTTTTGCCACGTCCGTTTGTGAAACCAAGCTTTTCTCTTGACTTATTGAGGATAGTGTCAAGAACTTTGAGCATATGCGTTTCGGTTTCGTAAATGGATAAATCCTCGTTCTCGTCGTTGTTCTTTAAGTCAAGCTGACCGAGATGTTCCGTCTGGAAGCCTAAAACAGCTTGGTCACGGATAGCTTCCTTTACTGTATACTTGTGTAAACAATCGCCGTAAAGCTCGTTGGTTGTTCTTGGTAAATCACCTTCGGCTGGATATGCGTTTACCTCAAAGCGTGGGGTTCCCGTAAAGCCATACCAAAGGGAATTGTGGAAGAACTGCGAAAGAAGCCGCTGTGTTCTCGGTGTAACAGCTCTATGACATTCATCAACAACAAATGCAATACGCAGACTCTTGATACGATTATAGGTCGGTGTGCCTTCCTGTAAACGCTTTTTAATGGCGATAGACAGCTTTTGAATTGTCGTAACGATAACCTGTTGATTTTGGTTTTTCAGCTTATTTATAAGGTCGCCTACATTGTCGGTTTCATCTACATCGACAACATCATTGTTCGCATAAGACTGGAATGCCTGAGTTGTCTGCATATCAAGGTCTTTACGGTCAATAAGGAATATTGTCTTTTCAATACTCGGAATATCCATAAGAAGATTTCTCGCTGTTTTATAGCTGGTCATCGTCTTACCTGAGCCTGTTGTATGCCAGATATATCCCGATTTACCTTGACGTGAAGCCGCTCTCACAGCTTCAATAGCGTGTATCTGATACGGACGGAGCAGAAGTAGTTTCTTATCCTCTTGGTCTAACACTACATACTTCATTACCATCTGATGAGCTTCGGGGATTTTAAGCACCTGTGAAGCGAATTTCAGATAATCGGAAACAGGAGCGTTTTCGTTATCCTGCCAACCTGAAAGAAACTTTTCATTGAGCTGTTCCTCGGTAGCTGCTGCAAAATACTTTGTGTCTACCGCATTTGATACTACAAACATCTGAACAGCAGAAAATACGCCTGTAAATTTACCCTCGCTGATATACTTTTTAATCTGTCTGAAACCGTCCATATATGAGTGCTGACGGTTTTTCAGCTCGATATGAATAAGCGGAATACCGTTAATAAGCAGAGAAACGTCAAAGCGACGGTTCTGGTTGTGAATATCACATTCATCGTCTTTTAAGGCTCTGTACTGGTTAATAACCTCGTAAACGCTTGAACCTCCTGCAATATCATCACGCTTTAAGACTGTAAGCTGAACGGTCTTGGTATCTCTCTGAACGGAAACGTGTGCAACGCCGTTTTCTCCTGCAATCCATTTTGCAGCATCGTAAAAAGTCGGGAAAGAAAGCTGGTTTTTAACCTGTTCAAACTCACGGTCTGAAAGCTCTGTTCCGTCAAGCTGCTCTTTGTTTCCTCGTTCAAGAATGAGCTTGATATTCGCCCAAAGTTTTTCTTCGTCATTAAGGTCAGGGCGGTAAGTCCACTGACTTTTCCCCTCAGTAAGCTGTTTTATTAACTTTTCTTCTATTGTCTGTTCTAATTCAGCCAAGTTAATGCACCGCCTTTCATATAAACATCTTCTGGAGCATAGATTTGTTCATTTTTTTCAGCGTTTCTAACTTACGCTGATGAAGGGTGATAAGGTTGTCGAGGCTGCGGAAATAGGAGCCGATTTGCTGTTGTTCGGCTTCGTTTGAAGTTATTGATACTTCAATTTTCGCCAAGTCATTTGAATTGATTGCTGGATAACTTGTTCCTGTGCAATTATCTAAAACAACCCTCACAAAATCCTCAGTTTGAATTAGACACATCAAAAATTGTGGAGATATGTACGGGCGTAATTGAGCATAGCCAGTGGAGAAAACGTAGTTGTTAAGCGGTAAATCGAATAAATAGTTGTTTTTCTGATATGGTCTAACCGTTTGATAAAACACATCTCCTTGCTTTGCCAAACGTTGTGCTCTTGATGGTGCTGATTTCCTCGTTTCGGTTCTATGAGATACCATTGTAGTTCCAACAACCGACTCCAAATCAACATATTCAAACTCATCAGGCAGTTCTGACTTCGGATTGAATTCAGCACATTCCCCCAACTCACGCTGTTCCCAAGCGTCAGTAAATCCAGCA
>JAFULX010000076.1 GCA_017483065.1 Clostridia bacterium
GTCCAAGCCAGTCCACGGACAATTCCCACCTCGTGTTTGCCGTTCATCATTTCGTAATGATACTTAGGCTTGCAGAGATATTCCTTCAAATTCCTGTCCGTAACCTTAACTGAGCGTCTGCCCTCGGCAAATTTCAGTGCGAGCTTTCGCATAAGAGATGCAATAGCACGCTCTGTCTGTCTAACACCTGCTTCTTTTGTGTACTCCTCACAGATTTTACTCAAAGCGGCGTCCGTTATTTCATATTTTCTGCCCTCAATACCGTTTTCCTTTGCCTGCTTCGGTACGAGATAATTCTTTGCGATTTGAAGCTTTTCAACATTTGTATATCCGTTTATCTGTATAATTTCAAGTCTGTCCAGAAGCGGTCTTGGGATATTTGAAACATCGTTTGCCGTTGCTATAAACATTACGTCCGAAAGGTCAAACGGCAAATCGAGATAATGGTCACAGAACGCCTTATTCTGCTCATAATCGAGTACCTCAAGCATTGCAGATGCAGGGTCGCCTTTGACATCTTGTCCCATCTTATCAATCTCATCGAGCAGAAGAAGCGGATTTTTAACCTTCGCTTGCAGCATACCCGATATGATTTTGCCCGGCATTGCTCCGATATAGGTCTTTCGGTGTCCTCTGATTTCAGCCTCGTCACGCACACCGCCGAGCGAAATTCTCACATATTTTCTGCCGCACGAGCGTGCAATGGATTTTGCAATTGACGTTTTACCCGTTCCCGGAGGTCCTGCAAGACAAATCAGAGTGCCTTGTCTGCCCGATGTAAGCTTTCTTACCGCCATCTGCTCAACAATCCGTTCCTTTACCTTGCAGAGTCCGTAATGCTCCTCGTCAAGTATCCGTTTTACCTCTTCAACATCGAGATTTTCCTCGGTTTTTGCCTCCCACGGAAGGTCAAGAACTGTATCAAGATAATTGCGTGATACCGCACTGTCGGCAGACGAGCCAGCCATTCGTTCAAAGCGTGAAATTTCCTTTTCGATTTTTTCACGTACCTCATCGGAAAGCTTTAAGCTGTCAAGCTTCTGGCGGTATTCTGCTGCCTCGTTCTCAACACCCTCGCCAAGCTCCTCCTCAATAATCTTCTTTTCCTCACGCAGGAAATAGTCACGCTGATTGCGGTCAATCTGCTGCTGTACCTTTTTATTGAGCTGCTTCTGCATCTTCAGAATTTCTATCTCATATCCGAGTGCAGACGAAAGCATTTCCGCTCTTTCATAAACATCAAGTACCTCTAAAATTTCCTGTTTGATACGAAAATCAAGGTTAGCCGTCCCCGTCATACAATCGCAAAGCTCCGAAATACTTGTGATTTTAAATACTCTTTTCAGAAGCTCCTCTCTTGAGATTACCCCCGTAAGCTTGATGTACTCATCAAACTGCGTCTGGAGATTTCTCGCAAGTGCGGCATTCTTAATCACATTTTCGGCAGGAATTTCCTCCAGAGTTTCTGCAATCACACGAAAATACGGCTCTGTCTGTGCCTGTTCGGAAATTGCTACTCTCTCCACACCGTCAACCATCACTCTGACCATACCCTGTGGCAGTTTTACAACCTGCTTGATACGGCATAGTGTCGCCGTTTCAAACAGCTCGTCAAAGCTCGGATTTTCAACCATAGGGTCTTTCTGTGCGGTTAAAATCACCTCGTGAGAGCCGTTCATCGCAGCTTCAACCGCTTTTTTTGAAAAGTCTCTCAAAACATCAAAGCTGACGGTTGAGTTCGGCATAACAACAATATTACGAAGTGCCACCAATGGCAGTAAATAATTCATATCTGTTTATTTCTCTCCTTCAAAACCCTCGGCGAGTCACCTCTCGACATTGACAGGGTATAGCCTGCGGATTTTATTTTTTCCTCTAATATTCTAAGCCCCTCGGCACTTTCCGCACCGATTGCAAGCTTGTTATCATATAAATTGTATTTGCTTCGCACCTCTTGGGGCGAAAGGTTCGGCATTACTACATTTGCACCCGCCATAAGACCTCTTTCTCTGCCGTCGGGTGAAATTGTGCCGAGTGCAGTTGTAGAGGGCAACAGGCTTTCGGGAAAGCACAGCCGCAAAACCGAAATCAGCCGCAGCGTAAGCTCTAAGCTGCCGTGCGGAAATTCGCCGAACGGCGTGTCCTTGTGCGGTACAAACGGTCCTATTCCTATCATATCAGGCTGTATCTCCTGCAAAAAGCGTATATCGGCAAGTATATTCTCCGCCGTCTGATACGGCGAGCCGACCATAAACCCCGAGCCGACCTGATAGCCAAGCTCCTTTAAAGCATACAGGCAGCGTTTTCTCGTATCAAGGCTCATTCCTTCGGGGTGCAGTCTTGCATAATGACCGCTGTCCGCTGTTTCGTGCCTCAGCAAATATCTGTCTGCACCCGCATTTTTGAGTGCTTTATAAGACTCTCTGCTGCGTTCACCTACCGACAGCGTTACCGCTGCATCGGGTGATATTTTCTTTATACTGTCTATTATATCACATAAAATATCATCTGTAAAATATAAATCTTCGCCGCCCTGTAAAACAAAGGTAGAAAAGCCAAGCTCTGCACCTGTTTTACAGCAGGATAAAATTTCCTCTTTGGTAAGCCTGTAACGTGCAGCGTTGCCGTTTGAGGCTCTTATACCGCAGTAAATACAGTCATTTTTACAAATCGATGAAATTTCGATAAGACCTCTTATATAAACCAAATCGCCGAAAAATTCTCTGCGTACTCTGTCCGCTGTATTTTTCAGTTCCTCATCAAAGCCGCCGTTTATAACGGCAAGCAGCTCGCTGTCGGGAAGATTATGCTCTGCTGCAAGTGTAGTAATCATATAATTCTGCCACCTCCAAGCACAATATCACCGTCGTACAGCACAACACTCTGACCGGCGGTTATTGCACGCTGCGGCTCGTCAAACTCAACCTCTATCCTGTCCTTGGCTGTAATAAACACACGCGCAGGACTTTCCTTCATATTGTACCTTGCTCTTGCCGACACACGCATACCGTCATAAAAATCCGCAAGACGGTTTACGTTGTCCGCCGCAAGACGTGTTGACATCAAATCCTCATTGAGTCCGAGTATTACCCTGTTCGTTTCAGGCTGGAGTTCACATACATACATCGGTTGCGGCAGGGCAAGTCCGAGACCCTTGCGTTGACCGATTGTGTAGCACGGAAGTCCCTTATGCATACCGAGTACATTGCCGTCTTTATCGCAAAATTCGCCCGATTGGAAGTCCTTGCCGATTATATTTTTAATAAACTCGGCATATTTCCCGTCGGGGATAAAGCAGATATCCTGACTGTCCTTGCGGTTAGCGTTGGCAAATCCCTCTTTTTCAAGGCTTTCCCGTGCCTGTTCCTTAGTAATCTCCCCCATCGGAAAACGCAGATATGAAAGCAGACTGCGGTTTATTCCGTATAGCACATAGCTCTGGTCTTTTTTAGCATCAAGAGCCTTTTTCAGATAATATTCCTCTCCCGATTTTTCAATTCTCGCATAGTGACCCGTTGCAAGAAAATCATAGCCGTTATCCTTCGCAAAGTCCGCCAGAATGCCGAATTTCATACGCATATTGCACAGCACACAAGGGTTGGGAGTTCTGCAGTTGAGATATTCGTTCACAAATTCATCGACCACAAGGCGGTTAAATTTCTCCGCCAAATCTAGGGTGTGAAGCTTTGCCCCAAGACGCTCGCAAGCTGCTTTTGCATCGGCAAGCGCAGATTTGTCATATCCGTGCAAAAGCATAATGACACCGTCCGCCGCTGTGCCGTTTTTAATAAAATTGAGCAGTACGGCGGTACTGTCAACACCGCCCGATACGGCAACAAGTCCCTTTTCCAAAATTGTCGACCTCCTATCCCTCAACGAAGGTTACTACCGACTTTTCGTTATACTGCGACGATATTATTCCGCCGTCCGAGAGCCGTGAATAAACACCCGCAAAAACTCCGTCATACACATAAAGTCCCGTCAGGTTTGAGTACATTTTAAACTCAGGATTTTTTGCGGCAAGATAAATATTTTCCGTCTTGTACGGCGTACAGTACTCCTGTACGATGTAATCCTCATTTTTCAGCTTTTCTATAAGCTCCGACCAATCCTTTTCGGTCATATCAACACCTGCAAAAACACCCTTTGACGCATAAGAATCACTCGGCTTTACAATAAAGCTGTCCTTGTCCGATTTCACTCTTGCAAGGTCTGCTTCAAAAAGCTTGGAGGTGTACGGAATATGATGCTCGATAAGCTCATTTTCTCTATCGGTCAGTATTGCTTTAGTCTGCTTGTCACGCAGAATGTAAAACAGTGCCTTATGGTGGATTATCTGCGTTTTAATTCCGCCGAGAACACATACCGCACCGTCACGGTACGCATTTATAAAATCGTCACAAGCTCCGAGATTATTCATAATGTCCACCGTTACGGCTCTGCGATAGATTATATCAATCCTCTCGCCGTCCTCGTCAAAAAGTATTCCATCGTGGTAGGAAAGCTTGGTAATATCTGCAATTTTGGTTGGATATCCGTACTTTTCAAAACGTCTTTTAAATTCATAAAACTCGGGCAGATATGCCTTGTCAAGAAAATCAACTATGGCAACTCTCGGCTTATCCTTGCGGTTTCTAAAGCCTCGGTAAATTCTGCCGACAGCACTTACCCAAGTATCAAAAAGCTCGAAACAGGACACATTTCCGATTAAATCGTTTGGCAGATTATTCAGCGAAAAAGCCTTCGCAAGCTCAAAATCCTCCACCATTGCACTCGTACCATCGGTGTTAAGCTCGCAGAATTTGAAATCTTTTGTTTCCTCGTTATAGAAAATGTCCATTCTCATAACGGGAACGCTTGTTTCATAACCGCTATCAATGAGTATAAGCTCCTCAAGCTCCTTTGAAAACGGGAACAGCTTTCTGTATTCCGCCGAGCTTTGATAATGCTTTATTATCTTATCAAAAATTGTGTAAAAGTCGGATACAAGGCGTCTGAATACCTCGATATACTCACTTTTATAAATTTTCGGCGAATGAAGCGTCTGCACGCATCTGCCGTGAAATGCAACGGGCGATTTCAAAAGATGCTCACGCACCTTGAGTCCCGATTTCAGGCACTCGTCATAGTTTTCCCTTACATATGAAATTATCTGTTCATTTTTAGTCATCAAAATTCACCTGTCAATGCTTTAATTTTATTATAATTCCCGTATTTTTTTGCCAAATTCAGTATATATCGTGCCTGTGAATTTGCACTTTTACCGTAAATTACGGCATTGCTTCCGTTTTGTACAAGCGAGCTTTTTGCCGCCAGAATACCTTCAACCGTAACATCGCTGTACTCGGTCGCAATTTCGGAAAGTGCGTCGGTGTAAAATAATGTTTTTACAAGCTCTGCATATGCCACGGCTTTTTCTGACTCAACCGCATCGGCAATGCGTATTTCGATATATTGTTTAAGACGTACATCAGGAAATACCATAGACAGAAAATGCCCAACAAGCTCCTCAGTTACGTCAAGCCGTTCTGACAGCTCTCCGATACTTTTTCCATCGGTATAAATATATTCTCCGTTTTCGGGAATAAATATCGCAGGAACAAGCATTAGTGCCTCAGCATAGCTTTCAAAGCCGAAGCTGTCAGCAAACAAGTCCTCGGGTATATACGTTCTTTTGTTGTCGGTATTGTCCCATATTGTAATTCTGTCAAATTTTTTATCGGATGAAATCAAAAATGCAAAAATTGGGGTAAGAATATACGCCGTGCGGAACTTACATACAAAATCCGCCTCGTCCTCATAGTCGACGGAAACCTGTACAGATGCACTGCCACGCATCATATGCCTGCCCATAGTACCGCTCATTTGGAAGTATTTGTCCATATACTCATACCGTTTTTTGGGAATAAGCTCCACGCTCTCCAACAGCTCACGAGAAAGTGTTGGTACAGTTTCAAGCCTTGCACCGTATTTTTCAAGAACAGGCTCCGCTTTTCGGTAAAAGGAATTGAGTACCTCTGCAATTTTCTCCGTATCACACATAGGCGAAACGCTTATTTCAAGCTGTGCACCAGGCTCTAAGGTCAGTGTATAATCGCCCATATCACTGCCGAGAATATAACCGTTTTCCGTAAAAGTCTTCTCCGCACCCTCGGACAGCTCGGATAAAATATTTCCCGTCCCCTCCGAATAACCCAGAGGTCGGTTATTTCTCATAACAAAATGCTCCAGCTCAAGTCCGATGCGTTTTTCAGCCGTCGCACCCTTCCCGAAATACTCCAAAAAAGCGTTTTTTAAGTCCATAAGACCTTCCTCTTCCCAAACATTGCAAAATTATTTCATTATATACTATACCACACTTTTAAAATAAATTCAACATAAAAGAGAATTTAAAAGCGGAAAATTTTATGAAAAATATTTTACAAAAAAACTTGCAAAATATAAAATAGTGTGTTATAATCTTATTCGGTGTGCTATGCACAGCAAAAAATATGCAAGGAGGGATACCGAATGAAGCAAGGAATTCATCCCGAATACAAGCAGACTACTATCAGATGTGCTTGCGGAGAGGTAATTGAGATTGGTTCAACCAAGGAAAATATCCAGGTCGAAATCTGCTCAAAGTGCCATCCTTTCTACACAGGTAAGCAGAAGCTCGTCGACACAGGCGGCCGTGTGGAAAAGTTCAACAAGCGTTTCAACAGAAAGTAAGCTTATTGTATTTATTGATTTTTTGCAAATTAAGGTTAAACCTACGCTTGGATAACCGAATCACCAACGGTTTCTCAGCGACAGGGGATCATTTCAAATAGGAGGTGAAAGCAATGACAAAGGAGCGTAAGCAGGAAATTATCGCATCTTTCGCAACACACGAGGGCGATACAGGTTCTCCCGAGGTGCAGATTGCACTTTTGACAGAGAGAATTAACCACCTGAACAACGAGCATCTTAACACTCACAAGAAGGACAACCACTCCAGACGTGGTCTACTTATGATGGTTGGTAAGAGACGTGGTCTTATGAACTACCTTAAGGAGCAGGATATCGAAAGATACCGTGCTTTGGTTGCTAAGTTGGGTCTTAGAAAGTAAGATAAATTTGTTTATGGGCAGGCATATTTATGTTTGCCCATAAATTTGATTTTACGGAGGTATTTTAGCATATAAATAGAGCGGCTTTCTTGGCTAAGGCTGTTGTATTTATCTGCTGATATATCTCCGAAGCAAAAATTTTTTAAAAAGGAGATAAAAAAATGCTGAAAACATTTGAAACAACACTTGCAGGCCGCAAGATGGTCGTTGAAACAGGCAAAATGTGCTGCCTTTCAAACGGTCACTGCTTAGTTCGTTATGGCGATACTGCCGTAATGGTAAACGTAACCGCATCAAGACACCCCAGAGAGGGTATCGACTTCTTCCCTCTTTCGGTTGATTATGAGGAGAAACTCTATTCCGTTGGTAAAATCCCCGGTGGATACATCAAGCGTGAGGGCAAGCCGTCAGAGAAGGCAATTCTCACATCAAGAGTAATTGACAGACCTATCCGTCCGCTTTTCCCTGCTGACCTTCGTAACGACGTTTCTGTTGTTGCAACGGTACTTTCGGTTGAGTATGACAATCCTCCCGAGGTTGCAGCAATGATTGGTACTTCAATCGCACTTTCAATTTCGGATATCCCTTGGGCAGGTCCGATTGCAGGCGTATGGCTCGGTCTTGTTGACGGCGAGTTTGTTATTAACCCGACCGAGGCACAGCGTGAAAAGTCTGAAATGCACGTTACTTTAGCAGGTACAAAGGACAAGATTATAATGATTGAAGCAGGTGCAAACGAAATCCCCGAGGACATTATGCTCGACGGTATCAAGTTTGCTCATAAGACAATCATTGAGCTTTGCGAGTTCATTGAGGGTATCGCTGCCGAAATCGGCAAGCCCAAGTTCGAGTACGAGCCTCACACTGTTAATAAGCCGCTCTGGGACGCTATCAAGGAGCTTTGCTACGATAAGATTAAGTTTGCTCTTGACACAGACGACAAGAATGTACGTGACGAGCGTATGGGCGAAATCGAAAACGAAATCGTTGAAAAGCTTTCCGAAGAATTCCCCGATATGCAGACAGAGCTTGGCGAAATTCTCTACAAAATGCAGAAGGAAATCGTCCGTGACTGGCTCTATATCGGCAAGCGTGTAGACGGCAGAGGTCTTGACGAAATAAGACCGCTTTCCGCCGAGGTTGATTTGCTGGCAAGAACACACGGCTCGGGACTTTTCACAAGAGGTCAGACTCAGGTGCTTACAGTTGCAACACTTGCACCTTTAGCAGAAATGCAGCGTCTTGACGGTATTGACACCGAAGAAACAAAGAGATATATGCACCACTACAACTTCCCGTCATACTCTGTCGGCGAAACAAAGCCGTCAAGAGGTCCTGGCAGACGTGAAATCGGTCACGGTGCTCTGGCAGAGCGTTCACTCGTTCCCGTACTCCCCTCCGAAGAGGAATTCCCGTATGCAATCAGAACAGTATCCGAGGTACTTTCTTCAAACGGTTCTACCTCACAGGGTTCTGTATGTGGCTCAACACTTGCTCTTATGGCAGCAGGCGTACCCATTAAGGCTCCCGTTGCAGGCATCTCCTGCGGTCTTATCACAACAGATGAAGGCTTCACAACAATGGTTGACATTCAGGGCTTGGAGGACTTCTACGGCGAGATGGACTTTAAGGTTGCAGGTACAAAGAAGGGTATCACATCTATACAGGTTGATATAAAAAACGACGGTCTTACCTACGAGGTTATTTCCGAAGCGTTTAGAAAGACAAGAATTGCACGCTGCCACATCATTGATGAGGTACTCCTCAAGGCTATTCCTGAGGTAAGAAGCGAGCTTTCACCCTATGCCCCCAAGGTTATGACAATGCACATCGACCCCGACAAGATTCGTGAGGTTATCGGTCAGGGCGGCAAGGTTATTCAGAAGATTGTTGCAGATACAGGTGCAAAGATTGATATTGAGGACGACGGTACAATATATATCTTCGCAGTTGATCAGGCATCGGGTAACGCTGCAAAGGAAACTATTGAGCTTATCGTAAAAGAGCCTGAGGTTGGAGAGATTTACACAGGTCCCGTTAAGACAATCACCGCTTTCGGTGCATTTGTTGAAATCCTTCCAGGTAAGGACGGACTGTGCCACATTTCAAAGCTTGCTCACCACAGAGTTGAGAAGGTTGAGGACGTTGTAAAAGAGGGCGAAATGCTGACCGTTAAGGTTATGGAAATTGACCCCAAGACAGGTAAAATCAGCCTTTCACACAAGGATACTCTTCCAAGAGAGGAAAAAGCACCCAAGGCTCCTGATGCTGAATAATGAATTTATAAACGGTTTATGCTGCGGCATAAGCCGTTTTTCTTTGTATGAACGTCCGAGAGTCTGACCCTCCTGCCTTGACAAACTGTAGTATTTAATGA
>JAFULX010000077.1 GCA_017483065.1 Clostridia bacterium
AAAAATCGATAAAAGCCTCCGAAAGATGTTCGGTAAGAGATGTCATAACAGCATTTTTATCCGCAGATGGCAAATCCATTTTGTTCACAAATATAAAGGTTGGTATATCGTAATGCGACAAAAGCTGCCACAGCGTTTCGGTATGGCTTTGCACACCGTCTGCGGCACTTATTACAAGCACGGCATAATCAAGCACACGCAGAGTTCTCTCCGTTTCAGCAGAAAAATCAACGTGTCCGGGAGTATCGAGAAGCGTTATATGAGTATAGCCAAAGTCCAGCACCGCTTGCTTGGAGAATATTGTAATACCACGCTCACGCTCAATTTTATCAGTATCCAGAAATGCGTCGCCGTGGTCGACTCTGCCAAGCTTTTTTATCTCTCCCGCAGTGTACAAAAGTCCCTCGGAAAGTGTAGTTTTGCCGCTGTCAACGTGTGCAAGCATACCGATTGCAATGCTTTTCAATGCCGCTCACCTCCCTTTTTTGTCAATACTGTTATTTTACATCAAATTCTGCCTTTTTGCAAGTGCTTTGTTAAAATGACACACATATCATAACAGGGGATTTTTATTACAAAAAAAAGAGCAAGCGTTTTACAGCTTACTCCGATATGGCACCCCCGACCGGAATCGAACCGATAACTAACCCTTAGGAGGGGTTTGTTATATCCATTTAACTACGGGGGCACGGACTGACATATATTTTATAACTTTTTCGTTAGTTAGTCAAGTCCTTAATGAGAAATAATCAAAAATTTTCGGGTCTTTCTTCACGTTTTCCAAAATGATAGAGTATTGCCTCTGCAATTCTTCGTGAAGCATTGCCGTCGCCGTACGGATTTGCGGCGTGTGCCATTTTACCGTAAGCCTCGGGATTATCAAGAAGCTCTCTTGCCATTTCAATGATTGTATCCTTGTCAACGCCTGCAAGCTTAACTGTACCTGCGGCTACCGCTTCGGGACGTTCTGTTTCCTTTCTTAGGACAAGCACAGGCTTTGCAAGGGCAGGTGCCTCCTCCTGAATACCGCCCGAGTCGGTCATAACCATATAGCTCCTGTCTATCGCATTATGCAGCTCACACACATCAATCGGGTCAATCAAATGAACTCTTTCGATATCACCGAGGATACCGAAAACAGTTTCTCTCACAGCAGGATTGAGATGTACGGGATATACAACCTCTACATCGCTGTATTTTTCAACTACCGTTTTTATTGCCCCGCAGATATTCTCAAGCGGCTCGCCAAGGTTTTCTCTGCGGTGTGCCGTGACAATTATTACACGCTTTGACTTAAAATCTATCTTTTTCAGCGTTTCGTTTTCAAATTCATAATCGTCTCTTACAGTAGTTTTCAAGGCATCAATAACTGTATTTCCCGTAATATAAATATTCTCATCTGAAATGTTTTCCGCAAGCAGATTTTTTCTGTTTTGCTCGGTCGGAGAAAAATGCAGCTCGGCAATTCTGCCCGTCAGCTGTCTGTTCATTTCCTCAGGGAACGGTGAATATATGTCATAAGTACGCAAGCCAGCCTCAACGTGACCGACAGCGGTCTGATTATAAAAGCTTGCAAGTGCCGCAACAAAAGAGGTCGAGGTGTCACCGTGAACAAGCACAATATCAGGCTGTGCCTCCTTAATTACCTCATCAAGTCCCTCAAGCACACGTGCAGTAATTCCGACAAGCGTCTGACGGTTTTTCATAATGTCAAGGTCATAATCGGGCTTAATATCAAAAATTTCAAGTACCTGATCGAGCATTTCTCTATGCTGTGCCGTTACACATACAACAGACTCAATTTCGTCCTTGTAATTTTCAAGCTCAAGCACAAGAGGTGCCATTTTTATAGCCTCAGGTCTTGTGCCGAACACCGACATAACTTTAATCTTCCTCATTTTCTTCCTCCACCTTGGTATTTTTATTTGAAGTTTTCCCCATTGTAGTTTCAAGAACAATAAAAATCAATACGGCACAAAGAGTTCCAAGTGCCATAAGTGTTCCCTTTTCCGCAAGTAAAACTGCGGTTATACCTAAAACGCCGCTGATTGCGTAAAGTATAAACACCGATTGCTTTGTTGAAAAGCCCATATCTATCAGCCTGTGATGCAGATGTCCTCTGTCGGCTGTCATCGGGTTTTGTCCCTTTAATATACGGCGAAACATCGCAAACATTGCGTCAAACAGCGGCAGACCGAGTATCAGAAGCGGCACAGCAAAGGATATAATGGCATAGCTTTTGAATACACCCTGAATTGACAGTGACGCAAGCATAAAGCCAAGAAATGTTGAGCCTGTATCACCCATAAAAATCCTTGCAGGGTTGAAATTAAACGGCAAAAATCCAAAGCAAGCACCCATAAGTGCCGTTCCCATAACAGCAACCGAATATTCGCCTGAACGCATAGCGATAAACACAAGACTTACCGACATTATTGCCGAAACACCTGCCGCAAGTCCGTCAAGTCCGTCGATAAAATTCACCGCATTGGTAATAAATACAACCCATAAGACAGTCACAATTCCTGACAGCCACCACGGAAATACAATATACGGACTATCGGAAAAAATATTTGGGTTTGTCATAACCTCAATCTTGAAATCACCGCCGTACACGACGATAAGTGCAGCGATAATCTGAATGACAAATTTCAGCTTTGCATCAAGGTTTTTGCAATCGTCAACAACGCCCATAATAGCAATTATTCCTGCACCAATCATAGTTGCGGCAAGTCCTCTTGTCGGAGGTCCGAAGCAAAGCACGGACGCCATAAAACCAAATATAATTGCAAGTCCGCCGCATCTTGGAATCGGTCGTTTGTGCATTCGTCTTGAATCACGGGGAATATCCACCGCACCGATTATATATGCGACCCTCTTTGCAAGCGGTGTTGTCGCAAGACTAAGCACAAAGGACAGTAGAAATGCAAAGCCAAGACACCAAAAATCTTTAGTAGTCATTTTACAAAACAGTTCCTTTCTGTGAATTGTCCGAACAATCAGACAACGAAGCCGACCTTCTTGTAAACCTTTTTGAGTGTACGCTCCGCAATGCGTGTTGCCTTCTCGGCACCTTGAGTATAAATATCGGTAAGATACTTTTTATCTGCTATAATTCTGTCAAATTCGCCTCTTATAGGTCTTATGCATTCAACAACAGCCTCTGCAACATCAGCTTTGAAATCGCCGTAGCCCTTACCCTGATAATCATTTACAATATCATCTATACCTCTTCCCGTAACAGCAGACAAAATAGTGATGAGATTGTTAATTCCAGCCTTGGTTTCATCGCCCTCACGGTATTCAATTACACCCTCTGAATCGGTAACAGCACTCTTAAGTTTCTTAGCTATAACATTTAAATCGTCCATCATTGATATATATGCCTTGACATTTTCATCAGACTTGGACA
>JAFULX010000078.1 GCA_017483065.1 Clostridia bacterium
AGAGCCTGCAGCGAATGCAGAAGCAGCCATAACAACGGAAACAGCACCAACAGCCAAGCCTGTCATCAATGCTTTAAATGTTCTCATAATATATATTAGTCCAACAAGTGTCCGCAAACCCGCATTATTGCTTGATAAAAGAAAAGTATCAATTTGTAAATATTTGTAACAAAATGTCAAAAAAAGGCATAGTAACGCCGTTTCTGATGTTACTATGCCAATGGTAATTTATTTACTTTTTATTAAGCCTGTTTTATATGCGTCAACGAGCTCTTTGAGTGCGGAAATTCGTTTTGCACGTTCCCTGCCCTCGTCGGTGTCGGCGGCGAGTATCCGCTCTTTTGCAAGTTCAACCGTCATCAAATTGGAGTGTATATCTCCATCATTTTTGACGGCGTCGGGTACGCTTGTAAATGCCGAATGCTCAGACAGCAGCAAGCCGTGCGAATTGAATAGAAGAGTATAGCCTGCAATGCCTGTATGCGGCTGATATGCCTTTGACAGACCGCCGTCTATCACAAGAAGCTTACCGCCTGCCTTTATGGGACTTTCACCCTTTTTGATGTTCACAGGCACGTGACCGTTTATAATATGAGAGAACTCCGCATCGCCAAGACCAAAATCGGAGAGTATTTTCTCACACACGTTTTTATTGTCAATGTGATTGTAGTACGGATTTTTCAGCTCGGTGTGCGTGGTTTTATCGGCGATAAAATACCGTTCAAATGAGGTCATTTTATTCTTACCGTAAAGCGGTGACATAATTCCGCACCACAGATACCACATAAAATCGGTACCGTAGCGGCGTTCATCGCTGCCCTCCGCCGCAAAATAGCCGCTGCGTGCGAGCTGCTCGCATTTGTCGAGCAGACGTTTGCCCGATACCTTCTCGCCCGAAAGCTCGATTTCGGCAAAGCTGCCGTCCTCGGTCATCGGGATACAGCCGTGATAGAGCAGATTTGAGTTGTAAACGAGATACATACTGCCTCGGCGGAACAGGAATTTTATATGCTTTTGCAGCTTTTCCGAGTGCAGGAAGCTTGCACGAAGCTTATCCATCAGCTCTGCCTCGTCTGCGGTCAGCCTGTACGGGTCGTCGGGGTCGACGGTGGGGAGGTTGGTGTCAAGCATCTCGTAAACAGTGCCGTCAATTGTAACTGTGCCGTTTTTAAAGTCAACCTTATCAAGCAGCAGGTGATTTTTCATACCAAACTCGGGGTGAGCCGCAAGCAGCTGTCCTTCAAGCTTGAACTGTATTACCGCAATTGCCTTATGTATCTTTGACCAATAATCAACGTCGTGTTTTGATACCTTGACGCCGTTGGGGTTTCGGGGGATAAAGCATTCGCACGGGTCGTCTGCGTAGGTTTCGAGTGCAAATACGGTGAGTGGACGCATATTTATGCCGTAGCCGTCCTCGATGCAGTCAAAATTGCAGTATTTGGTTGAGGTTGTGATGGTATTCGCAATACAGGCAAGGCTGCCTGCCGCCGCACCCATCCAAACGATATCGTGGTTGCCCCACTGTATATCCACGCTGTGATATTTCATCAGGCGGTCAAGGATTATATCTGCTCTCGGACCTCGGTCAAAGATATCGCCGATAATATGGAGTCTGCCGATTGCAAGCCGTTGTATCAGTGCAGACATAGCCACAATCACGCTATCCGCCTGACCGAGCCGTACGATATTATCGACGGTGCTTGAATAGTAAAGTTCCTTGTCGTCGTCGTAGGCACTGTCTGCGTGGATAAGCTCGTCGATTATGTCGCCGTAGTCGTCGGGGAGTGCACTTCGTACCTCGGCACGGGTGTACTTTGTGGCGACTATGCGGCAAATGTCAATCAGGTGATAAAGCGTGATTTTGTACCAATCGTCGAGGTCGGTCACGATAGATTTGATATGCTCGAGCTTTTGTTCAGGATAGTATATCAACGTTGCGAGCGTACGGCGGTCGGACTCGGACATTGTTTTGGAGAATGCTCCCGTGATTTTGTCCTTGATTATGCCCGATGCGTTTTTCAATATGTGCAGAAACGACTCGTATTCGCCGTGTATGTCGCTCAAAAAATGCTCGGTCAGCTTCGGGAGCTGCTGCTTGGATTGCAGACGTATTATCTCTGCACACGCCGAGGCGGCGGTTGGATAATGCTCGGATAGCAGGGTGAGGTATTCGTTTGTCATTTTACATTCCTCCCGTCATAGTCAGTATAAGCTCGGTTATGTACACAGCCGCCGCTGCCAAAAGGGCGGTCTGTAAAAGTCCACGCTTGAAATATGCCGCAAGACACGCTACGATAAACCCTGCCGCCGCCGATATTATACTGCGTGTGGAGTAGAGTATCGCAGGGAAGGTCATTGCACCGAGTACGGCATAGGGGATATAGTGGAAAAAGTCACGCAGAAACCGTGATTTGATTTCTTTTCGGAATATTGTCAGAGGCAATGCACGGATAAGATATGTGACTATCGCCGTTGTCAGCAGTACACCAAGGTAGTATTTCATTTTGCCGAATCCAACCTTTCAAGTACAGTATTATAGCCATTTTCGCCGTAGCTCAGCGAGCGGCTGACACGGCTTATCGTTGCGGTAGAGGCACCCGTTGCGGCGGCAATATCGGTATAAACAGCACCGCTGCGGAGCTTCATTGCCACCTCAAGCCGCTGACTCATTGATTTTAACTCGCTGACCGTACAAAGGTCACGAAGAAAACGCATACACTCCTCCTCCGTTTCGAGAGTGAGTATTGCACGCATCAGATTTTGCATATTTTCGTCCTGAAGATTATTTTTCATATTAAATGCCTCCTTACCTATTATATTGTAACACTTTAAAGCGTGAAAGTAAAGTATAATTTTGTCGCTTAGTGAACATATTAAGGGTGCGGAGGTGAATTTTCGGTGATTATTCCTATGATAAGGACGCTGATTTTGTATTTTCTCGTTGTTACGGCAATGCGTATAATGGGAAAACGGCAAATTGGCGAGATGCAGCCGTCCGAGCTGGTGGTTGCGATTATGATTTCTGACCTTGCCTCCATTCCTATGCAGGATACAAATATTCCTCTGCTATCGGGCGTTGTGCCTGTGCTGACGCTGCTTGTTGCTGAGGTGGGAATGTCGTATTTGTGCCTGAAAAGTATAAAAGTACGCAGACTGTTCACAGGTGAGCCGAGTATCATCATATATAATGGTGTGGTGCTTGAAAAGGAATTGAGAAAGCTGCGGTTCAGTCTGTCCGATTTGGCTGAACAGCTCAGAATAAACGGCTGCAGCGGTGTTGCCGAAATTCAAACGGCAATTCTTGAAACAAACGGACAGCTGAGTATTATCAAGAAATCACCGCCGCTGACCGCCGAGGATTTGGGTGTTAAGTCGAAAAGCAACATAAATCTGCCTTTTCTGATAGTTATGGACGGTGATATAAACAATGCCGAGCTGAGAAGGTCGGGTAAGGACGAAAAATGGCTTAATAATGCGTTGAAACGGCGTAAAATCGACTCGGTTGACGAGGTGTTTATTGCAGAATTACAGCCTGACGGAGAGCTGTTTGTGCAACGGAAGGAGCGGTTTATTTGAAAAGCTTTATAGCGGCAGGGATTGCGGCACTGTTTCTTGCTGTGGGTGCTGTCGGATACGCTTTTTATGTCGATAATACCGCAAAGCTGCTCGCAGGTGAGGTTGAGAGGGTGGAGGAGGCAGTACGCAGAGCGGATTTTGACGGTGCAATAGAGCGTGCGGCGATGCTTGACGAAACGATTGAGCGGCGTAAAACTATGCTGTGTGCAATTGTTGACCATAAGGAGATTTACGAGATTAAACGGAGTCTGGGCGAGCTTGGAGCTTTTCTCGAAAAGAATGACGATGCCGAGAGCCTTGCACATTGTGCCGCTATCAGCTCGATTGTGACGAGAATTTCCGAGAATACTATGCCGTATATATTTAATATTCTGTGAAAATTGTGCATATATTATTTTGATTTGGCTATTGTTTTTGCGGATTTTATGTGGTAAAATGTGTTTATAAACTGACTAAGGAGAAATCGGATTATGAATTCCGCATATCTGTATCTGCAACTTTATCGGCTTTTCGATGATATTACGCCCGTTCCTGCCGATTGCGGCGCTTTGTGTGACAAGGCTTGCTGCAAGGGTGATGAGGGTGGTATGTACCTTTTCCCAGGCGAGGAGCGTGTTTATTCGCTCTTAAAGCCGGACTGGATAAGGATTGAGGAGTCGGATTTTACATATTTTTATAACGGTGAAAGAAAAAAGCTTAAAATTGCATTCTGCGACGGCACGTGCGACAGATATCAAAGACCGCTTGCGTGCAGAATTTTTCCGCTTACGCCGTATCTGGAGGAGGGGCGGATTACCGTTATAACCGACCCGAGAGCAAAGGCGGTTTGCCCGCTTGCCAAGGCACTTTTGAATGATGATTATGACCGCACATTCCGTAAGAATGTAAAGAATACGTTTGTGCTTTTGGGGAAAAATCCCGAGTTTCGAGCGTTTTTGGCGGAATATTCGGCATATTTAGACGATTTTGGCAGGTTTTATAAATAATATAAGGGGTGGAAGAATTGACGGTGAAGGTGAATACCACCGCAGAATTTTTGCGTGTACATAAGACTGCGGTTATTGTAGGTGCTGCTGTTCTGGCTGTGATTTTGGCGACTGTGGGAGCGATTGCTGCGATTTTGCCGAGTGAGGGCAGAATTGCAGGCGGTATCGTGATGGACGGCATTGACATAGGCGGTATGACGGTTGACGAGGCGAAAACGGTACTCGGCGGCAGTGATTATTATAACGGTACGTTTGAGCTTTGCTGCGGTAGTGAGAGCGTGACGGTAAATGCTGCAGATATCGGACTTGGTATTGATGTGGAAAAAAGCGTTGAAAGAGCCTATGAAATCGGACACAGCGACGGCTTTGTCAAAAAGCTTTGCGACAGTACAAGGCTGCTTGCTTCGCAAAGTATGCTTGCACCCGTACCGACGGTTGATACTGCGGCGCTTGACGGCATAATTTACGATATGGGCGTCAGAATTAACGGCGAGATGCGGAAGGCAGCTTGCGAGGATATTTCGGATACGGAGGTTATTATCAGACCGTCAAGTGCAGGTCAGGAGCGTAATGTTGAGGCTGTGCGTACAGATGTGCTTAATTCGCTTGAGGAGTCGGGTGCGAGAGGCAGAATTGAGATTGAACTTAAGGCAAGCTATCCTGAAAAGCTGACCGCTGAGGAGGTTTACGCCCTTGTCAGACGTGATGCGGTAAATGCGGAATACACGATTGAGGGCAAGGAATTATACATAACCGACGAAGTCCTCGGCAGGGAGGCAGATAAGGCTGAAATAAGCTCAAAATTGCAGGTACTTAATGGCGGTAGCGAGATTACGCTTACGGTGACAAAAACATCGCCCGAGGTGACGGCAGAAGGATTGAAAAACGGACTTTTCGGTACGGAATTGGCGAGCTATTCAAGCAAATATTCAACTTCGGCGGCTAACCGTTCCTTTAATGTGGCACGTGCTGCGGACAGCGTAAACGGTACGATTTTGCTGCCGAACGAGGTGTTCTCGTATAATGCTGCGATAGGTAATCCGTCGCTTGCAAACGGTTACAAGGTTGCATCTGTCTATGAAAACGGCAGACAGACCGAGGGTGTCGGCGGCGGCGTGTGTCAGGTCAGCTCGACGCTTTATTCTGCGGTGTTGTATGCAAACCTTGAAATTGTGGAACGACGCAGCCATTCGCTGACGGTAGCGTATGTGCCTAAGGGACAGGACGCAACGGTGTCCTATGATGTGCTTG
>JAFULX010000008.1 GCA_017483065.1 Clostridia bacterium
ATAAAGAAATCCTCGTCGCTCATTCTGTGGCAACTGCTTTCACCTACTCTTTTCGCAAAGCCCCAGCCGTCACCGTAATAGGCATCAATTACCGTATGCGAGCTGCTAACAAGCTGCTTGTGCATTTCATAGCTGCAAAGCGGCAGTTTATCATAGGTGACCACGTCCTCACGCTCGTAGTAACGCTCTTTACATTCAAAACCAAGAACAGTCATTACTTCGTGAACGTCCTCAATTTCCTCCCCCTTAATCAGAATATCAATATCGCACATTGTACGCATTTCGAGCGAGGGATAATACTCACGCATAATATAGCCTTTGAGCGGCATATATGCAATATTACGTTTTTCAAATTCCGCACAAATACGCTGTGTTTCGTACTCATATGCACTGCACCTTGCAAAAGCGAGCGCGCTTTGCTTTGCAAGCTCATTGCAGACCGCATCGGGAGTGGTTTCGTCCGCAGCATAGGCAAGGATATTTGCCACCGAATGTGCCATTGCAAGAGCGTACAGTTCATACCAATTTATATCCTGTCCCGAAATATCAGGCTTTATTCCTTTTATTACCGCACCTATAATCTCTATCAGCTGTGCGGCTGTTTTGCTGTTAGCCATTTCTTATTTCTTTCTCCATACCATTTTATTGACAACTCCCGTGTAGCTCTGGATAAGCTTTACGACCTTAGTTGATACATTTTCATCAACATAATTGGGTACAGGAATACCCAAATCTCCGTTTTTGTTCATCTCAACCGCAACATCAACCGCCTGCAATACCTGTTCGGTCGTTATTCCCGCAAGTATAAAATTACCCTTATCAAGAGCTTCGGGACGTTCGGTACTCGTTCTTATGCAAACGGCAGGAATAGGCGAGCCAATTGAAAGAAAGAAGCTTGATTCCTCGGGCAGTGTTCCGCTGTCCGATACAACCGCAAATGCGTTCATCTGCAAATTGTTGTAATCGTGGAAACCAAGCGGCTCGTGTCTTATCACACGCTTGTCAAATTCAAAGCCTCTCTGTTCAATGAACTTTCTGCTTCTGGGGTGGCAGGAATAAAGTATCGGCATATCGTACTTTTCCGCCATAGCATTGACCGCCGTCATCAGGCTGAAGAAATTTTCTTCTGTGTCAATATTCTCCTCACGGTGTGCGGAGAGCAGAATATACCTGCCCTTTTCAAGATTGAGCTTTTCAAGAATTTTGCTTGCCTTTATGCTCTCAAGATTATTCGCAAGTACCTCTGCCATCGGCGAGCCGACAACATAAGTACGCTCCTTTGCAACGCTTGATGCGTTAAGGTAACGTCTTGCGTGCTCGGAGTAGCACATATTTACATCGGAAATTATATCGACTATTCTGCGATTTGTTTCCTCGGGCAGACACTCGTCAAAGCAACGGTTTCCCGCCTCCATATGGAATATGGGAATATGCAGTCTTTTCGCACCGATTACCGACAAACAGGAATTGGTATCGCCAAGTACGAATACTGCATCAGGCTTCACCTTTTCCATTAGCTCGTAGGATTTTGCAATGATATTACCCATAGTCTGACCCAGGTTTTCACCTACTGCGTCGAGGTAATAGTCGGGCGCACGAAGTCCCAAATCGTCAAAAAATACCTGATTAAGGGTATAGTCGTAATTTTGTCCCGTATGCACGAGAATTTGGTCAAAATATTTGTCGCACGCCTTGATGCACGCACTCAGGCGGATTATTTCGGGGCGTGTGCCGATTATTGTCATAAGCTTTAGCTTAGCCATTTCAATCGTCCTTTCAATTGTAATTTAAACTTCTTCAAAGAAGGTGTCGGGCTTTTCGGGATTAAAGCACTCATTACACCACATAAAGGTTACCAAATCCTCGGTATCGGAAAGATTTATGATATTATGCGTGTAACCCGGTATCATATCAACAACGGTTATTTCCTCACCGCTGACCTCGTAGTTTACTACCTCGTCCGAACCGATTTTTCTGAGCTGAATAAGTCCGTGTCCGCTCACAACCACAAATTTTTCATTTTTGGTATTATGCCAATGCTGACCTTTGGTAATTCCCGGCTTCGAGATATTAACCGAAAACTGACCTGCGTTTTGTGTACGCAGAATTTCGGTAAAGCTACCTCTTGCGTCACAGTTCATTTTGAGCTTATACCCAAAATCATCAGGCTCAAGATAGCTCAGATAGGTCGAATAAAGCTTTTTAGAAAAGCTGTTTTCTGTCACATCGGGTACAAGCTTTGTTTCTCTGCTTGCTTTAAACTCATATAGCAAATCTGCAATCTCGCCAAGCTTGATTTTATGTTCCACAGGAATTTTGCAAAACTCCCCTTCCCTCGTTTCCTTGCCAGCAAGTGCATTTATCAGCTCATCTACAACATCGTCAACATAAACGAGCGTCATCATATGCTCACGGTCATTTACAGTAATCGGCAGGTCGTGTGCAATATTGTGACAGAAGGTAGCAACCGCACTGTTATAGTTCGGTCTGCACCATTTGCCGAACACATTGGGCAGGCGGTAAACAAGTGTTTTAACACCATTTTCCCTGCCGTACGAGAATATCAAATCCTCGCCTGCTTTTTTGGATTTGCCGTAAGGATTGTCAAGTGCCGCTTGAATTGACGAGGTTATAAGCACAGGTGCTTTATTTCCGTACTTTTTAAGCTCATCAAGAAGCTCGGAGGTAAAGCCGAAATTACCCTCCATAAACTCCTTTTCCTCCTTGGGGCGGTTTACGCCTGCGAGATGCAGCACAAAGTCAGCCGCTTTACAGTACTCTGAAAGCTTTTCGTGCGGTGTATCAATATCAAATTCATACACGGTAATATCCGCATCAATGAGACGTGTTTTATCCTTGCCTTCACGGATATTTTTGAGTGCTTCAACAAGATTTTTTCCGACAAAACCCTTTGCACCCGTAACAAGTACCTTCATTTATTTTTCCTCCCAAGCCCTTATTTCATCTCTGATATACGAAAGCGTGAGAAGCTTCGCCTTAACTTCCTCAACGGTCAAAAGGTCGGTGTTATTGGAGTTGAACTCTGAAAGCTTGGTACGCTCTGTGTCGCCGTCCTTGAAATATTTGTCATAGTTAAGACCTCTCTTATCAGCAGGCACACGGTAGAAATCTCCCATATC
>JAFULX010000079.1 GCA_017483065.1 Clostridia bacterium
AGTTCATACTCTCTGCCGCAGCCTTACCTGCCGCAACCGAAGCATTCACCGCAGACACACTGCCACGGACAACTATCGTTACAAGTCTGCCGCCAAGCTTACGCTCAACCGCCACAAACTCAACGTCCGCAACCTTTGTCATCTCATCAAGCATTTTAATCGCATTACCGAGCGAAGAAACCTCTACAAGACCTAAGGAAAATTCCATAGTCTACATTCCTCTCTAAATCAGAATTTGGGAAGAATTTTCTCCACATCGCCGTGCGGACGGGGGATTACGTGCTGTGCAACCAGCTCGCCGAGTCTTGACGCTGCAGCGGCACCTGCCTCAACAGCAGCCTTAACTGCACCAACGTCGCCTCTTACGATTACGCTTACAAGACCCGAACCGATTTTCTCTGTTCCGACAAGCGTTACGTTTGCAGCCTTTGTCATAGCGTCCGCAGCCTCGATTGAAGCTGTAAGACCTCTTGTTTCAATCATACCAAGTGCTTCCATTATGTATTAGCTCCCTTCAATTTCTTTGTTATGCGTTATTTTTAATGTGTCCTACTCTGTCTCTGCCGACACTGCTTCTCAGTGCCATTTTCTGCGTATCCTCGGTAGGACGTGCAATGATGTGCTTCTGAATCAGACCTGTGCAAGATTCTGCTGCTTCTGCGGCGGCTTCAACCGCTGCGGTTACAGCTGAAACGCTGCCCTGTACCTTCACGCACATAATGAGGGGTACTTCTACCGATTCTGCATTTGCCGGCTTGTTCGAGTCAATGGCGATTACCTTGACATCAGCCGCTTTTGCTGCTGCGTCCGCCGCCTTTATTGCCGCTACAAAGCCGAACATCTCAATAATTCCGACAGCCTCCATAGCTTATATCTCCTTATTGATATATACTACCTTGAGTCCCTTCTGGGCAACGTTTGTTTCCATTGCCTCGTTAAGCTCGTCAAGTCCGTATCTGTGTGTAATCAAATCCTTCATCGGAAGTCCGATTGCCTGTGCTCTCTTGAGGAAATCGAAGGTTGTTGCATAATCACGCAGTGTATATACCCAAGAGCCTACGAGCGTGATTTCCTTTGAACACATATCGAAGTGCGGATTGATTGTAGCATCGCCGCCGTTGATGAAGAAGCCAAGCTCGCAAAGTCCGCCGCCGTTTCTGATGAACTTGTAGATATTGCTGTGAGCAACAGGTGAGCCTGTGCACTGGAATGCAAAATCTGCAAGATAACCGCCGAATGCGTCCTTTACACCGCCCGCAAGAGCTTCAACACCCTTATGGTTCATAAAGTTTACACTTGCCGACGCACCCATACGCTTAGCAAACTCAAGACGCTGGTCGTTACCGTCAACTGCAACGATATTTTCAATACCCATTGTTCTTAAAACTGCAATACAGATAAGTCCGATAGGACCGCAGCCCTGAACAACAACTCTTGAGTTAAATCTCAGAATGTTTGTGCTCTTTGCACGCTCTACTGCGTGAACAAGTACCGCACACGGCTCGATAAGTATTCTTGAATCGAGGTCGAGGTCGCTTACATTGAACACGGTTGAGCCGCCTCTTATAAGTATGTAGTTACTGAACCAGCCGTTTAAGTGAATATCGTCATCGGGAAGCAGACCGTAAACATCTGCACCGCCGACATTCTGCTTGTTCAAATCGAACATTGTGATATCTGGGTCGTCCTTGAATATCATACAGGTAACAACCTTGTCGCCGATATTTAACGGCTTGCCTGCACTGTCGACCTTGACATTCTTACCCATCTTCACAATCTCACCGCTGCCCTCGTGACCGAGTGCTACGGGGATAAGGCTGAACGGGTCGTTTTTCCATTCGTGAGCGTCGGTACCGCATACGCCGCAGCCCTCAACTCTGACTAAGATATCATCATCGCCGACCTCGGGCATCGGAAATTCCTTTACCTCAAACTTGTTAAGTGCGGTCAGCATTGCAACTCTTGCTGTTTTGGGGATATCGCCGCTTGCCTTTTTCTGTGCGGGAGCGGAAGTCTGTCCCATTTCAGCAAGTACCTTTTGTACCAGACTCGCTATCTGCTTTTCGTCCATAGTCATTCTCCGTCCTTTCTCATACTATTGAAAGGCTGTCTACAAGTACGCAGCGACGCTGTCTGGTGAAGCTGCGTGCCGAGGTGATACCCTCGCCTGTCGGGCCTGCAATAGTAAAGGTTGTATGACCCTCGCTGCCGAAGCCTATGCCTGCGTAGCTGGGTGCATTTTTTACAAAAATCGTTGTGCATACTGCCTTTGCGTATGCTGTCATATGGTCAACATTCTTCGAGTGAAGATGTGCAGTATGACGGTTGCCGTGTTCAGCCTTAACTGCCATTTCCATTGCCTCCTCAAAGGTGCGGCATCTGACAATTGGAAGAATCGGCATCATAAGCTCTGTCTGTACAAATGCCTGTGAGAACTCTGTTTCACAGATAATGCAGCGAACCTCGTCACCGACATTTATACCGATTTGCTTCAAAATTACCTTGGCATCTCTGCCGACATAATCCTTGTTGATAACAAGCTTGGGCTTGTCACCCGACTTTTTCGGGGGAGCTTCGACAAGAACTACCTTTTCAAGCTCCTTAACCTGTGCTGCGTTAAGAAGATAAGCACCGTGCTTCTGCATTCCTGCGATAAGCTCGTCGGCAACATTGTCCATTACGAAGCATTCCTTCTCCGCAATACACGGTAGGTTATTATCAAATGTACAACCGTCGATAATATCCTTGGAAGCTTTTGCAATATCGGCGGTATCGTCTACAACGACAGGCGGATTGCCCGCACCTGCACCGATTGCCTTCTTACCGCTCGAAAGCAGCATCTTTACAACACCTGGGCCGCCCGTTGCAACCAACATTCTTACCGACGGGTGGTTTACCATCATATTTGAGGTATCCATAGTCGGATTTTTAACTGTTGCTACAATATTTTCAGGGCCGCCTGCCGCAAGAACGGCACGGTTTACCAAATCAACCGCATAAGCGGAAATTCTCTTTGCGTGGGGGTGGGGGTTGAAAATTACGCCGTTTCCGCCCGCCAGCATTCCGATACTGTTACAGATTACGGTACAGCTCGGGTTGGTGGACGGTGTGATTGCACCGATAATGCCGTAGGGTGCCATCTCCACGAGCGTCAGACCTCTGTCACCCGACAGAGCCTTAACCTCCAAATCCTCCGTTCCTGGAGTTTTATCAGCCACAAGATGATGCTTCAAAATCTTGTGATATACGTTACCCATCTTGGTATCCTCAACGGCAAGCTTTGCCATTGTTTCAGCTTCCTCGTGGGTTAAGCGTCTGATTTCCTTTATAATATTTTCTCTCTGCTCTCTGTTATAGCTGCGGAAAAGCGAATACGCCTTGTTTACAGCCTCGATAGCCTCCTCCATTGTGTCAAAGACTCCGAGCTGTCTGCGTTTCGGCTCCTCCTTTTCCATACCCGAAAGCACGTTTCTGACAATTTGTTCCAGCTGTTTTTCGTCAATACTCATAACGTCTGCCTCCTAAGTAGATACTCTGCGGCAAAATGTGCAAGCCTTGTATCCTGCTCCGCTGTGCCGCCCGAAACTCCGATTGCACCGATTATTCTGCCTCCTGCCGAAAGCGGCTCGCCGCCGCCCAAAAGACATATCCCATCGCCTGCGGTAAGTCCGTCAAGCGCACCGCCTCTCGTTTCCTTGAGTGCGGTTATGGTCGGCATCTTGAGCGATACCGAGGTGTATGCCTTATCCTGTGCTATTTTTCGGCTTGCAATATATGAATCATCGGTTGCGTGGAGTAATATCAGATTTGCACCGCCGTCAACTATTGCAACAACAGGCTTTACTCCGAGTGTTTCGGCATATTTTTCAACCGCAAGCGAAAGCTCCTTTGCCAATGCAAGGCTCATCATATCGGGAGCGTACTCACCGCTTGCCGCCTTGGGTGTATTATCCTTCGCCGCATATTGGCTCATTGCATACAGCAGATCGCTGATACGGTTAAGCCACACAAGCATCGGCTGTTTTATCCTGCCGAGCTGATTTGCCCTGACAGCACAGCGTTCCGCACGTCTGGCAACGGTGCGTGCAAGCGAAAGATTCGCCGATACGGTATTTTCACCGCTGACAGTAAAGCCTTCAAACTTTCCCTGATAGCTGTCGCACATTGCTTCAACCGTACAGGCACATTCGTCTGTGACCGAAATTTCGCCGCCCGCAATTTCGCCCATCACGCCGATAAGCTTCTTTTGTATGCGGTCAATGTCCCCGACCAGCTTGTCGTCATAAGCCGCTGCTTTCGCAACGCCCAGAACTGCCGAAAGCTCGTCAAGACTGCCTAAAAGCTCGATTATCAAATCTGATTTGGATATATGCTTCTGCGACAGCGTTTGGGTGTAACCCTTATCACCGCCGCCCGTATAGAGCTTATCCATTATTTTTTGTACTGCTCAAGTACACGTCTTGTTACCTCAGCAACAATCTTCTCTACATCACCGCCGCAGGAGCTGCCGCACTGCTGTGAGGGAAGGGGCTGGAAGCCGTGATATGCCGCAGGTGACTCGTTACCTGTCTTTTCGTTTGCCTCGGTCGGCGACATCTCGCAGGTGCCGTCCTCATAGCAGCCTGGGCAAAGCTTTTCCATCGGGTGACGTCCCGAAACATTGAACTGCTTTCTCAGGTCGATAAGTTTCTTAACCTCGCCGCAGGGGATTTCCTTAGCACCGCCGAGCATTGTAGCATAATATGTAAGCTTTGCGTAAAATTCTGTTGACTCCATTCTGAAGAATGCAGTATTAAGGTCACAGCCGAAGGACAACGCACCGTGGTTTGCAAGCAGAATTGCGTCATAATCCTGAATATACGGCTCAAGTGACTCGGGGATTTCCATTGTTGACGGAGTACCGTACTGTGCGATGGGCACTGCACCAAGGAAGATAATAGCCTCAGGCATAATGAGCTTGTCCAGTGCGATACCTGCGATAGCAAAGCTTGTTGCAATCGGGGGATGAGCGTGAACAACCGCATTTACGTCGGGTCTTTCCTGATATACCTTAAGGTGCATCTTGAACTCGGACGACGGACGGTACTTACCTGTTGACTCCTTGGGATTACCCTGACCGTCTACCTTACAAATCATATCGGGAGTCATATAACCCTTCGATACGCCTGTCGGGGTAGTGAAATAGGTATTCTCGTCCACCTTAACGGAAATGTTACCGTCGTTTGCAGCAACAAAGCCGTCCTGATAAATTCGTCTGCCGATTTCGCAAATTTCCCTTTTGATTTCAAAATCTGACTTATACATTTTGTAAACCTCCTTAAAATTTGGTTTTATTTTGTTTTTCTTGGTTTTGTTTTTATTATATCTCTTTTATACGCATTTGTAAATAGATATTTGAAAATATTTAGTGTCCCTTTTTCTCTTTTATAAGATTTTCGAGAAAATCGCAGAGCGTAACGGTGGAACGGGGTTTACCGAGCCTTGAAACGGAGAGCTTTAAAAGCCGCAGACGCCACGGGTGGCTGAACAGCTCAAACAGTGCCTCGTCAACTCCGAAGGTGTCGGTTGCGGTAATTGCCGCACCGTTATTTACGAGAAATTCCATATTCCTGTCCTCCTGACCAGGGATAGGATTCATAATGATTGCAGGCAGTCTTTTCGCCAGAAGCTCGGAGGTGGTAAGTCCGCCCGGCTTGGTGATGATACAGTCGGCGGCGTCCATCAGCACATCAACGTTATCGACAAAGCCGTAGGTTATGATTTTATCCTCCCATTCGCCGTGAGCGTCGATTTCCTTTTTGATTTTTTCGTTTCTGCCGCAGACGCAGAGCACCTGCATATCAATGTCAATTTTGGTTATTGCCTCAATCTGCTTTTCGATATTGCCGAAGCCCATAGAACCCATCATCAGCAGTATTGTTGTCTTATCGGCAATACCAAGCGATTTGCGAGCCTCTTTCCTCGGAATTTTACTGAGAAATTTTTTGTTAATCGGAATACCGAACGGAAGAATTTTCTCTTTCGGGATACCTTTTTTCCTCATCTGATTGTCGAGAAGCGAATCGGCGGTAACATAATAGTCCATATCGGTGCTTTCCCAGAACGGGTGTACGGTAAAATCGGTCACAATACCGACGGTCGGGCAGGAAATAGTCCCCTTTTCCTTCAGATATGTTATCACCATACACGCAAAGCTGTGCGTACCGATAATGACATCGGGTGCATAGTCTGTGATATAATCACGAAGCTTATGCGATACAAGCTTTGATACTACGCTGATAGGCGAAAAACGCTTGTATGGCTCTACTCTTTTGTCAAGCCACGCATATGCCTTGCCGTAAACCTCTGGGAAATTCTTTGTTGAAAAGAGGTACCCCTTATCAATCGTTTCGCAGAGCATCGGGTCTATGTAATCAAAGGTGTCAAGCATACAGCTTTCAATGCCACGCTCGCCAAGACAGTCTATGACCGCCTGTGCGGTTGAATGATGACCGTAGCCTGCTTTTACCGACATTATCAAAACCTTCATATTATATATATCACTTCTTTCATCGGACAAAATTCCATAAAATTCACAAAAATAACAATTTTCTCTTGAAATGTATAGAAAAATGATGTATAATCATCTGTATCTGAAGTCAGATAGTATGTGTATAATATACTTATAATAATATTATACCACATTTCCGAGCAAATTCAAGAGAAAAAAGTAAAAGGAGGCACCAAAAGGTGATACTTTTTATCGGAGAAAAGGCTCTGTATGACTTTGTATGTACAAAAACTGCCGATGTTACCTATGATATAGGCATTGAATCGGCGGAAAAACTGATTGTGTGCGATTGCTCGGACGCTGCTGTGGCGGCTGTCCGTGCGGCGATACTTATAAATATACCCGTACTCGGAATACTCGGCGGATATCAGGCGGTAGCGGAGGGCTTCGGTGCACGCTGCGAAATGCTCGAGAACTGTGCCGAGGGCAGACAGGAATGGGCGGTAACCGATAATTCGTCACCAATCTTTTCGGGATTGGAAAAGGTCATCAGGATTTGCAGAGGTGCACCCGTTGCCGTGATTGAAGCGACGCTCCCAGCGGAGCTTGACTGTATCGCACGTGCCGAAACAGGCGAGATTATCGCCTTTGCAAGCTATTGCGCACCCAACATACAGGGAAATATCTTTGCTGTTAATCTTCACCCTGCATCGGGACTTACTCCCGACGGCGGTAAGATTATAGAAAATTTCATCAATTTACAAAAGTGAGGTTATTCTTAATATGAAAAACAAAACAAGAGAACTCGTTCTGGCAGCTATTCTGACAGCACTGGCAATACTGATTACATATTCGCCCGTAAAGCTCAATCTGCCGTTTTTTACTCTGACATTAGGTGCACACGTTCCCACAATCCTTGCTATGTTTGTAAGTCCGTGGGTTGCAATTATGTCGGTAATCGGCAGCTGTATAGGCTTTTTTATGGCAATACCCGCACCGAATAATATGCTGGTTATGATTCGTGCAGCACTGCACATTTTGTTCGTACTTGCAGGTATGAAAATGCTTGACAAGAAGATGAATGTATTCCTTGTAATCATTCTTACCTCATTTATACACGCACTTGCAGAGGGTATCGCAGTATATGCACTTACTCCCGTCATTATTCCCAATTCAGAAACAACACAGCTTTGGGCAGGCTGGATTGCGGCGGCAGGAACATTTGTACATCACTATATTGACTGTGCTATCGCAGCACCGATTTTATTCGCACTTGCACGTGCAAAGATGGTTTCCAAGCCGTATTTTATGACTAACACAAAGGCTTCTGTTTAATTTAAGGGGGATAGGGGAATATGCATAAGGATATTAAATATGAACTTATGAGCAAGGAGGAGATTGCAGCCGCAGTCAGCCGCCTTGCCGCACAGATAAACAAGGATTTTGCAAACGAACCCGTACTGGCACTCGTCATTTTAAAGGGCAGTATGTTCTTTGCTGCCGACCTTATCCGTGAGCTGACAATGCCTGTTACGCTCGATTTTATGAAGGTTTCAAGCTACGGCAGCAGCTCCTCGTCAAGCGGAAAGGTACAGCTTCAGCTCGATACAATGCTTGATTTAACAGGTCAGAACGTGCTGATTATCGAGGATATTATCGACAGCGGAAATACGCTTTATAAGCTCAAAACCTTGCTTTGCGAAAGAAACGCAAAATGCGTTAAGCTCTGCACACTTCTCGACAAGCCCGACCGCAGAGAAACACCGATTACCGCCGATTATACGGGCAAGCTTATTCCCAATGAATTTGTAGTCGGCTACGGTCTTGACTTTGCAGAAAGATACAGAAACCTGCCGTACATAGGCGTTTTAGATGAAAAGGTTTACAGCTGAACAAAAAATCGGAGCATATGCTCCGATTTTTTTACTTACTTTTTACAGAAACTCTTCTTGCTTGCTGATTCCACTCAACATTCATTCCCATCTGCTCCGAGATAAATCTCACAGGAATCATTGTCGAGCCGTCTATAATCTCGGGTGCAGTCAGAAGCGTCTTTTCCTCTCCGTTTACCGTCGCCTTGTTTGAGTTTATGGTAAGCGTTATATCAATGCCGTCCTTAGACGCTGTTACCGTCTGCGTTTCCCCGTCCCAGCTGACCTTTGCACCCAGCATCTCTAAAATCGCACGGAAACCGACAAGCGTGGTATCATTTTTAATAACAGGCTTTGCCGCCGCAGAATAGTCTACCTTTGTGCCGTCAACCTCGACCTCAATTTCTCTGCCCGATTGGCTCGGACGTCTGCCGCCCTGACCTCTCATAGTGCCGCCAAAGCTCTGCTCACCGACAGTAGCCGCACCGTCTGCACCTGTTACCATTTCCAAAAGCTCTCCGTCCGCATAAATGCCGTATTCGTTATTTTCTTTAATATCCTCCGAATAGAAAATCACAGCCTTATATGCCGCCTTTGCGGTATGTGAGATAAGCTCCGCACCGTCAGTATCACAGATTGCAAGCTCGGTTTCCGCCGTCTGCTCTGCGTCAAGATAAACCCTCATCGAATTAATATCGCCATTTGGAAGCATCATCGAGCCTCCGTTTGTCAGAATCAGCACCTCGCCGCCCGTAATGCTCATCGTACCGTCGCTGTCGAGCGGTCCTTCCATACCGTTTGACTCGCCCTCAATGATAACCGTTCCGCCCGATATAGTCAGGTTGCCGTTTGCGTCAATGCCGTCACTTTCGGGATTTATATAATTGATGTAAACCGTTCCGCCTGTAATTGTTACAGCGTGTGCCGCAGCGGTTTCTTCATCAACTCTGCCAAATCCTCCCTGCGGTCTTTCGGGTCTTTCGCCGTTTTCGGGCATTTCAACCCCCTCGGGCGGTGTCATTTCGCCGTTCATTTCGGGACGCTGCATACCTTCGGGAGGTGTCATACCTTCGAGTTTCCGTCCTCTGCCGCCACGTCCGCCTCTTCCTCCTTGCGGCATTTCCATACCCTCGGGAGGTGTCATTCCGTAAGGCATTTGAGGTCTTTCATTATTTTGAGATGCTGTGTTTGTATCTGCCGCAGTATCTGACGTTGTACTTGCATTACCTGTGTTAATACCGTCCTCACCTGCGATAATACTGATATTTCCGCCGTTTATATCAAGCGTACCCTTACTCTCGATACCCTCATTTTCCTCGGTAACAACCGACAAATCTCCGCCGTCCATAACAAAAGCTTCTTCTGCCTTGAGCCCCTTGCCTGTCTTTGAGTAAACGTCTATGTCACCACCGATTATACTGACTATATTGTTACCCTTAATTCCGTGTTCATATGCCGTAACCGAAATCACACCGTTCTCAATTGTAAGGTCATCATCACTTGCAATACCGTGCTTGTAGTTAGCTTCAATAACGAGCATTCCATCGCCCTTGATTTCCAAATCATCATTGGAGAACAGCACAGCGTCAGCGTCCTCAAGTGTGTATTCACTGCCGTCTGAAAGGTAGTTCTCGGTATTCTCTGTAATTGTGATAAGTCCCTTTTCAACCTGCTCAAAGAAGATTGCGGGACCGTTTGCGTTCGTAATTGACGTACCGCTGAGCCTGAGCTTTACTTTCTCGTCGGTGTTGACCTTAATCATACCCTCGAGCGTTCCCGTTACTGTAAAATCGCCGCCCTTGGTTATCAGGACAACATTATCCGCCGCCGAAACACCCTCGCCCTCAAAGGTCATACCGTCAAGGTCGATTGCTCCGACATTGCTTTTCCATTCCTCCGAGCTTTCGGCAAATCCGCAGGAATATGTAGTGGTAAGCATTGCCGCCGTTAGAAGTACACATAACAGTTTTTTCAAAATAATCACTCCTTATCTTTACTGTAATAATATCACGTTCTTTTGCATTTCCTGCGTATTTTCAGTGAAATTTCGGTGCAGATATTGTAAACAAATTTTGAACGTAAAAAGGGACTGCCAACACAGTCCCTTAAAGCTTTGATGTTTATGCTTTCTTTTTCTTCATAATCACGGTAAGCACCGCAAGAAGCAGTACCATACCTACAGCAAGACCAATCCAACCGTTTACCGTTACGCCTGCAACAATATAGCCGATGAAGCAGCACACCGAAACAACCATTGCGTACGGAATCTGCGTCGAAACGTGGTCGATATGGTTACAGCAAGCACCTGTCGACGACATAATCGTTGTATCGGAAATGGGCGAAATATGATCGCCGCAAACCGCACCTGCAAGAGTAGCGGCAACGGACAGCACAAGCATCTCACCTGCACCGAATACTGCTACTGCAATCGGGATAATGATTGCAAACGTACCCCAAGATGTACCTGTTGCGAACGCAAGTCCCAGACTGATTGCAAAGAACGCCGCAGGCAATATGAACGCAACTGAGGTATGATTTGCCATAACAGAGCTTACATAGCCCCCGATATCAAGATATTCCTCCGAGCAAACACCCGAAAGCGTCCACGCAAAGGTGAGTATCAGTATAGCAGGTACCATTGCACTCGCACCCTCTGCAAGAGCTGATGTAAATTCGGAGAATTTTATAACCTTTCTCGGAAGATAAAGAGCCGCTGTCACAACCAACGCACCAATCGCACCGAGTACGAGCGAATATGCCGACGAGCAATCCGCAAAAGCGTCCTTTATACCAATACCCTCGCCCGAGAAGAAGCCGCCTGTGTAAAGCATTGCAAGCACGCACAGCACGATAAGCGAAATAATCGGTACAAGAAGGTCGTAAACTCTGCCCTTTGCATTTTCCACAGCCGTATTCGCACCCACGATTTCCTCTGTTTCGGTTTCATACTTTTCTATGTATCTTCCCATCTTGGAGAAATCGAAATCTCCGATAGTTATAAACAACAGCATTGCAATAGTCAAAAGTGCGTACAGGTTAAACGGAATAGTCTGCATAAACAGCGTAAATCCGTCAATTCCGCTGCCCTCGGGAAGCGACGATGATACAGCCGCCGCCCACGACGAAATCGGAGCAATAATGCACACAGGAGCGGCAGTTGCGTCAA
>JAFULX010000080.1 GCA_017483065.1 Clostridia bacterium
AGGCAAGGCTGGCTAAAAAACCTAGTGCAGAAGTTTCATTTATTTCAAACCTTTCACTGATACGATGAAGCGGTTTGGTCAGTACCCTGGAAATAGTGTATACAAAAGGGAAGGCTCCGGACATTACAATGCTTGAATTTAAGCAGATTTACGGTCTTGAAGGCTACAAGCTCGCACGACCCTTGCGTGAAGAGGTATTTATGGGAGAGCAGGGCATAAGCTTTGACTATGATGAATATGACGATAGCTCGTGGCATATTGTCGGCTATGACGGCGATGTGCTGATTGGTGCGGCACGAATGTACAAGCTCACCGACCAAAGCTGGAAAATCGGCAGAGTTGCGGTGAAAAAGGAATACCGAGGCGGTTATATCGGCGATTTGATGATGAAAACCTTGCAGGATAAAATCGTCACCCTCGGCGGCATTGAGGCGGTCGTATCCTCACAGGCGGCGGTCAAAGGCTTTTACCTCAAGGAGGGCTACATACCCGAGGGCGAGCCTTATATGGAAGCAGGCATTGAACATATACTAATGAAACTGGATTTGACCAAGCCTCAAAAACGCTGCTGCACAGCGGCTGAATAAATTTCCGTATCTTACCGCTTTTTCACAGCTCGGAGTACACACGTACGCCGTCGCTGTTTAAAGCGGCAACCTCCGAAAATTTCTTTCAGCCTTAGTTCTTAAATCAAGCCCTGTGCATTGAGAAAGGATTGATATAGTGATGAAATCACCCCTTGCGGACAGAATACGTCCGACCTCGATAGAGGAGGTGTCGGGGCAGAAGCATATCCTCGGCGAGGGTAAGCTTTTGCGGCGGCTTTTGGACGGTGCGTGCGAAGTGCCGAATATGATTTTTTACGGTCCGTCGGGCGTGGGCAAAACCACCGTTGCGAATATAATTGCGGCGAAAACGGGCAAAACTCTCCACCGCCTGAACGCAACCACTGCATCTGTTTCAGATATTAAGGACATAATAAGCTCATTGGACGGCTTTCTTGCCGCAGATGGTGTGCTTTTGTACCTTGACGAGATACAGCATTTCAATAAAAAACAGCAGCAGTCGCTTCTGGAGTTTATGGAGAACGGCAAAATCACGCTGATTGCCAGCACCACCGAAAACCCGTATTTTTATGTGTATAATGCCGTGCTGTCACGCTCGGTTGTATTTGAATTTCTGCCGCTTTCAAGCGGTGATATTGAGGAAGCGCTCACCAATGCGGTCAAAAAGCTTTCCGAAACAGAATACGCAGGCTTGGGACTCAACATCACACCCGAGGCGAAAAGCCATATTGCCGAAAGTGCGGCGGGTGACGTGCGGAAGGCACTCAATTCACTTGAAATATCCCTTATGGGAGCGGCTTCGGACGAAAACGGTCACCTGACCGTAGATTTGGAGCTTGCTGAACAGGCAACACAAAAAAAAGCACTCCGCCACGACAGGGACGGCGACAGCCATTACGACCTTTTGAGTGCGTTTCATAAGTCGGTAAGAGGCTCTGACCCCGATGCGGCGGTGTATTATCTGGCACGGCTGCTTTCGGGCGGTGATATGGCAGGTGCAATGCGGCGAATGCTTGCGATTGCGTCGGAGGATATCGGACTTGCGTATCCGCAGGCGGCGGTAATCACAAAGGCTTGCTGTGATTCAGCACTCCAGCTCGGACTTCCCGAGGCACGTCTGCCTCTTGCACAGGCGGCGATTATGCTTGCAACCGCACCGAAATCAAATTCGGTGGTTATGGCGATTGATGCGGCGATGTCCGATATTGAGAGCTTTGATACGGGTGAAATCCCGCTTACTTTGAAGGATACGCATTATCAGGGTGCGGAAAAGCTCGGCAGGGGCGGTTATGTATATCCGCACCCATTCCCGAATCATTGGGTAAAACAGCAGTATTTGCCCGACAAAATCAAAGACAGGCACTATTACGAATACGGCGATAACAAAACCGAGCTTGCGGCAAAGCAGTATTGGCAGCGGATAAAGGAGGGCGAGAGTGAATGTATTGCAGAGAATGTGGAAAAAATATCGGCAGAGTAAAAATCTGCCCTCACTGCAGTTGTGATAATAGAGGAAAATCACGTCTTACGGCAGGCTTTCTGCAAATTCTTGCAGGCTCGCTGGGTCTGGGCAGGTTTTACCTCGGATACAGGGAAATCGCTCTTTTGCAGATTGCGGCAAGCCTGATTTCCTTTGGTACGGCAGGTGTGATTTGGGGCTTTATAGACGGAATGATGATTTTGTGCGGTACGCCCGATACGGACGCAGACGGCGTAACGCTTCTGAAATAGGAGGGAAGAAGAGTTGAAGGACGGATTTGTTAAGGTATGTGCGGCAACACCCGATATCAGGGTAGGCGATTGCGTATTTAATACGGAAAATATAATCGGCTGTGTTAAAGAGGCAGAGAAAAACGGTGCAAAGCTCGTTGTACTGCCCGAGCTTGCGGTGGTTGGCAAAACGGCGGGCGACCTGTTTTTTCAGCGAAAGGTTATTACTGCGGCAAGGGAAAGTATTTTGAAAATTGCACAGGAGATGGGCGATATAATTGCGGTTGTCGGTTTTCCGTTCGAGCATAACGCAAGGCTTTACAATGCGGCGGCTGTTTTATGGCAGAAAAGAGTGCTTGCAATAGTACCAAAAACCGATGTGGCCGAGGAAAGCCGTTGGTTTACCGCACCTTCAAGGTCGGTGTCAATGGTGAAAATCGGCGAATTTGGCGTACCGTTCGGAACTGATATAATAGTGCGTGACGAGGCAGTTCGTGAGATAGCAATAGCAGTTGAGGTAGGAAGTGATGCCGATATGCCGATACCGCCGTCGGTGTACCATACTGCGGCAGGTGCAACGCTTATTGCACACCCGTCGGCAGCGGTACAGCTTGCGGCTAAAAAGGACAGTGCAGAGGCACATTCCGCTCGTCTTGATTGCGGCTATGTTACGGCATATGCAGGAGAGGGCGAGTCTACCACCGACCTTGTTTACGGCGGCGAGAACAGCATATATGAGGCGGGCGAGCTTCTTGCAAAGGGTGGACGATTTACCAACGATTCGGTATATTCCGAGCCTGATTTGCAGAAGATAGTACAGAAAAGAATAAAAACCACAGCCTATGACATACCTTTGGGCGAATACCTGACGGTCAACGTGTCGCTTAAAACGGAAAAAACCGCACTCACACGCAAGGTTTCGGCTTATCCGTTTGTTCCCGAGGGCGGAGAGCTAAAGGAAAGATGTGCTGAAATTCTGGAAATTCAGAGTATGGCACTCAAAAAGCGGCTTGTGCATACAGGTGCAAAGCGGATTACACTCGGAATTTCGGGCGGACTTGACTCCACGCTCGCTCTGCTTGTGGCTGTTCGTGCCTTTGATAAGGCAGGACTTGACCGCAAGGGTATCACAGCGGTTACTATGCCCTGCTTCGGTACAACGGGACGAACCTACAACAATGCGGTTACGATGACCAAAGCGGTCGGTGCAACCCTTCGTGAGGTGGATATTAAAAAGGCGGTAATGCAGCATTTTGCCGATATCGGACAAAATCCCGAAAGCTATGACGTTACCTTTGAGAACTCTCAGGCTCGTGAACGTACACAGGTGCTTATGGATATTGCCAATATGGACGGCTCGCTCGTCGTTGGTACGGGTGATTTGTCCGAGCTTGCACTCGGCTGGGCAACCTATAACGGCGACCATATGTCGATGTACGGCGTAAACTGCGGTCTGCCGAAAACGCTCATACGTCATTTGGTGGAGTACGAGGCGGACTTGTGCGGTAATGAACAGCTTGCCGCAACGCTGCGTGATATTCTGGCAACACCTGTCAGCCCCGAGCTTTTGCCACCGAAGGACGGCGAGATTGCACAGTGTACCGAAAATATCGTCGGACCGTATTCTCTGCACGATTTCTTCTTATATTATATGGTACGCAGAGGCTTTTCCCCGTCAAAGATTTACCGCCTTGCACAATATGCGTTCGGTGATGAATTTGATGGTGCGACAATCCTTGCGTGGCTCAAGGTATTCTGCCGCCGCTTCTTCGCACAGCAGTTCAAACGTTCGTGCGTTCCCGACGGCCCGAAGGTTGGTACGGTAGGACTTTCGCCCAGAGGTGATTTGTCCCTGCCGTCAGACAGCTCGTGGGTGCTGTGGCAGAAGGAGATAGAGGAGCTTGAAAAAAGGTAGAATATATCTGCTGACAACAGCGGTAATTTACGGAATAATCCCTGTTTTCGCAAAACAGGTGGCACTAAGCAACGGTGACGGCGTGACCTTGGTTTTTCTGAGGTCTGCGTTGTGCTTGCCGTTGCTTTTTTTGTGGATTTTGGCAAGCGGAAGGTCTTTTCGGCTAAATAAAAAACAGCTTACCGACACACTTGTACTGACCGTTTTCGGCAATACGCCTGCTATGGTGCTGCTTTATGCGGCATATTCGAGAGGCTCGGTGGGAGCGGCGTCAATGCTGCATTTTGTATATCCGTTCATAATTGTTGCCGTGAGTGCATTTTTGTTCGGGAAAAAGCTTGGTGCGAGAAAATGGCTCGGAGTCCTTTCGGCGGCTGTGGGCGTGGTATTGTCGCTTGATATGAAAACCGACACAATCGGTGCTGTTTTAGCGGTTTTGTCGGGTGTATTCTATGCGCTTTTTGTGCTTTATCTCGACCGTTCGGGTGCGGATAAAATGGATTATTGGATACTAACCT
>JAFULX010000081.1 GCA_017483065.1 Clostridia bacterium
ATTAAGGAAGGCTTTGTAACAGCTGACGGCTTCTGGAGCCTTAACCCCAGTGAGCTTCCTGCTGCCGATGGTATTGTTATCGACGGTCAGGAATACACACTCAAATACCCCGATGTTGACGATTACGTCGGCGTTGAGGTAAGCTTCTACTACGACGAGGAAGAGGAAGTAATCCTTGCTGTTGAAAAGTCAAAGGATTCCCAGCAGGTAATTCTTGACAGCAGAAACGTTACTAATTTCAGAAACAATACCTACTATTACGAGGTTGACGGCAGAGAGAAAAAGTATCAGCTCGACGATAACGTGTACATAGTTTCCAACTATGAGGCTAATATGAACACAAGCGTGAATATGTATCCTGCAAATTCCGATATCGTGCTTGTTGACGCTGACGGAAACAATAACTACGAAACAGTTTTGATTAAGACGTACACTGAAATCACGGTACAGTCCTTGAATGTGGACAGCGAAAGACTCTCTTCAAAGGCAGGCAACACATATGATGTTGTTGAGGAAGAGCCTGCAAGAGTATATCTGAACGGCAAGAGGGTTGATTACGACAGCGTTAAGTCAAATATGCACGCTACTATCGTAGTAAATGCTGATAACGAGGTGCGTGAGATTTACCTTGCAAACCAGAAGGTAAGCGGTACTATTACAAGCTATGAGTCTGATGAGAATGAAACGTATGTTACTATCGCTGATACAACCTATGCTGTTTCGGGCGGTATGATTAACAGAAGTAACCTCGGAATCAATATCTCGGGTGAGTTTTCACTCAACTTCAAGGGCGAGATTGCAAACCTTACAATCGGTGAGGTTGAGGGTGAAACTCCTACGGCAACCTACGGTTATCTCATTAACCTGCGTAAGGTCGATGACGAAAATCAGGCAGTACGTGCAAAGATTTTCAATGCCGATGGAACAATGGCAAGCTATGAGATTATAGAAGATGTTAAGGTGAATAAGAAGCGTACAGAGGAAAGTGACCTTCTTACACTCTTTGGCTCGGGCGATAAAACGGATAAACAGCTTATCTATTACACGCTTAATGCCGACAATAAGATTTCCACAATTACCAAGCCTGTAGCAGCAAGTGATGTTGCTTACGGCGACCATAAGCTTCACGTCAGCCTTGACGGTAACTATCAGTATGCTTACGGAATTTTCGCTTGGAAGCTGCTTATGAAAGAGGATACAGTCGTATTCAGCGTGCCGACCTATGAAAATGCAGAGGATTATGATTATCTTGTAGGCAAAACGCAAATTGCGAGCGAAGCATACCATAACATTAAGGCATACAGCTATGAGATAAACGACTCTTATGCTGATGCTGTTGTAGTTTACAGAACATCTGGCGGCGGCAAGGGCGGTATCTGCGGTGGACCTGCAAACGCACCCGACCTTGCATACGGAAATCTGTGCCTTGTTACAGATGTGAAAAATGAGTATAACGAGGAATATGCAAACAGCTTTGATATGATTGAGTATATCAATCTGTCCACAGGTGCGGCGGGCAGAAAGCTCCTCGCCGACAACGCTGCGTGGTATATGAGAGCTGACGGTACTAAGGATTACGAGCTTATAAGCTATGACGATGGCTACGGCTCAATTGATTTGCAGGCTGGTGACCTGTTCCATTTCGCAGAAAATTCTTTAGGCGAAATCGGTTCGGTAAGTAAGGCATATGACGCTTCGGACAGAACACTTGTTAAGGGTAAGGCAGATAAGAACGGCAACGCTTTAGCAGTTGATTACAGCCAGAATCCGTTCGGAAGCTTCTATGCGTCCTACCGTGTTGCACAGGGTTATCCTGTTTCGGCATCAGATGACAGCGTTGTAATTGCGAAGAATGCTCCGACCCATATATCAAAGGCTGACAGAGCAAACCTCGAATATTTCAATAAGCATAAGCAGACCAAGGTACACAGTGTAAAGGTGAACGGAAACAATGTTGAGGTTAAGGAAATCACTTTGGCGGATATCGCTCCGTCAACAGACGTGAATAACAAAGCAGTTATATACACCTCTTGGTCAGGTCTTTATTCAGCGGTTGTCTACGAATACGAAAACTAATTGAATATATACAGACGGTACAGCGTTCTGTGCCGTCTGTATAACGTGCTTTTGTAAAATGAATTTTGTTTTCAGAATGGAGTAACAGAACGTGATTAACACAAATAATAAAGCAGAAAATATTAAAATTGCATACATAGGCGGCGGTTCAAGAGGCTGGGCGTGGAAGCTTATGAGCGACCTTGCAAGAGAGGAAGCACTTTCGGGCGAGCTGTGCCTTTATGATATTGACTATGATGCTGCCGAGAAGAATGTTGTTGTATGGAACAGACTTGCCTCACTTGACGATTGTAAGGCAAAATGGGACTGCACAGCCGTTCCTACTCTCAAAGAGGCACTTACAGGTGCAGATTTTGTTATTATTTCTATCCTGCCCGGTGACTTTGACGATATGGAAAGCGATGTCCATCTTCCCGAAAAGTACGGCATTTATCAGTCGGTAGGCGACACAACAGGTCCGGGCGGAATAATCCGTGCCCTGCGTACAATGCCGATGTTTGAGGAAATTGCGTTGGCAGTTAAGGAATACTGTCCTGACGCTTGGGTTATCAACTACACAAATCCGATGGCACTTTGCCTCAAGGCACTCTATATGGCCTTCCCAGAAATCAAGGCATACGGCTGCTGCCACGAGGTATTCGGCACACAGAAGCTCTTGAGCAAGGCACTTTCCGATATGGAGGGTGTAGAGGAAGTTCCGTTTAAGGATATCAAGGTAAATGTTGTCGGTGTAAACCATTTCACCTGGCTTACCGAGGCTTATTACAAGAATACCAATTTGTTCCCGATTTACAGACGTTTTTGCAACAAATACGGCGAAAGCGGCTTTGAACTCAAGGACGACGAAAACTGGATGAATAAGTTCTTCCAGACGGGCGAGAGAGTTAAGATGGATTTGTTCAAGCGTTTCGGTTATATCGCTGCGGCAGGCGACAGACACTTAGCAGAGTTCTGCCCCGCATACTGGTATATCGACAATCCCGAGCGTGTTGAGGAGTGGGGCTTCGGACTTACTCCCGTATCGTGGAGAAAGGAAAACCGTCAGAAGCTGCTCGACGAGAGCGAGCGTCTGGTAAACGGCGAGCAGGAGTTTGAAATCAAGGATTCGGGCGAGGAAGGCGTTAAGCAGATTAAGGCACTTCTCGGTCTGGGCGATTTCACAACCAATGTAAATATGCCGAACGTAGGACAGATTCCCAATCTGCCTTTGGGTACGATTGTCGAAACAAATGCGTCACTCACATCGGGTATGATGAAGCCTGTTTTTGCAGGAAGTATCCCCGAGGAAATCCTTCCGCTCATAATCCGTGTATCGGCAGAGCAGGAAACGGTTGCAAAGGCTGTCAGGGAGCGTAATCTCGACCTTGCCTTTGATGCATTCGTGAGCGATCCGCTTGTAACAATTCCGCCCGAGCAGGCAAGAGAATTGTTCAATGAAATGATTAGAAATACCAAAAAATATCTTACAATGTACAATCTGTAGGTAATAAAACAGAACAGCTGCGGAGAAAGCAATTATTTACACAGATTTTTGCTTTCTCCGTTTTTGCTGAACGGTACGAGGAAAGGATTTTTTATGAAACAAATATCAAAAATAGTATCCGTTTTGCTGTCATTAGCATTAACCCTGCCGCTTTTCGGAATATATGTCAGTGCGGCAACCGCACAAAGCCTGCCGTATATTGACGATTTTTCAGGCGGTACGATTTCAGCTGATAAGGGCTGGACAGCCTCGGGTGACAATCTTAGCGTATCTGACGGCAAGGTTGTGGTTGCAACAGGTGTTTCGCTATCGGCAGACCGTAAGGTAACTCTTGATTTTGAAGCTGTTAATTCGGGAGTTCTTGTATTTGAGGCGGATATATATACTACAAGTATGGGTGCATATGATTTTATCTCAATGCAAAGCTCGGACGGTAAAAAGCTTTTGGCGGTAAGACCAGACGGACGAGGAGCAAGCGGTACTTTTGTCAACTATAAGAATACCGCAGCATCATCTGTCGAGGCTGATATAATAAATAACGTCAACTGGGGTCACGCTGTGCAGAATTTCAATGTAAAGATAGAGGCTGACTTCGACAATAATGTGTGGAGATTCTGGCAGAATGACACACAGCTGTCATACGTAAACTGGGTGGGGAACGAATTTCCGTTTGCAGATGCAGAGGCAAAGGACGCCGCACAGCTTTCGATAATTCTTGGCATTGCTGATACAACACTTGATAATGTCAAGGTGTACAAAAAAGTCAGTGCAGAGCAAGGTACAGCAACAAACTTTGGTATGCTTGTCGGCGATACAAGCAAAGCGGAGATTATCTACACCCCGTCCAATGAAACTATGGCGGATTTGGTATGGTCAAGCTCGGACAGCACTGTTGCGTCTGTTGACCAAAACGGTCTTATTACAGCAAACGGTCTTGGCAATGCAGCTGTAACAGCAGTAAGCAGCTTTTACGGCGTAAGCTTTACATATGATGTGCAGGTGGCAGCTTACAAGGCAGAGGATATCACAATTGACCAGCGTGAAAGAATTATTTACACGGGCGAAACACTTCCGCTAACTTACACAACCTATCCTGCGAACTCGACTGCGGGAACTGTCACTTGGGAAAGCTCGGATAATAGCGTTGCGACGGTTAATTCAAACGGTGTTATTACAGGCGCAGGTGAGGGAAGAGCGAAGATTACCATAACAGGTCAGTTCGGTGGTACTGCGTCGTATTATATAAATGTTGTCGTGTTCAATGATGATGAGTCGGTGATTAGTATGTCAAATACCGACTTTGACAAGGACACGGCAACGACGATATTAAAACCGCTTTCAGGCTGGATACCTCAGGGACAGACGGTAGACGGTGTAGCGAATGCAGCTCCAGTATGGGCAGAGGGCGGTGCAAACTCGACCGCAGGCTGTGTCAAGCTCACAGAACACTCCTATATGCAGAAACAGGACCTTTCAGGTCTAAGAGAGGGTGACCGCTACACTTTAAGCTTCTGGTTGAAGATAGCTTCGCTTGACGAGGGCAGCAGTGCTCTGGTACAAATCGGACCGAGAAACTGGCAGGACTATAAGATTGCAAAGACTTATTACACCACCGACGGACAGTGGCAGAAGAAAACATTAGAGTTTATTGTTCCGCAGGGTGCGGGCGAGCCGTTAGGCGATGACAATGAAGGACGAATGGAGATTATGCTCCGTCTTATCGGCAGCGGTGAAATTTATTATGATGAGATAAGAATTACAAACCAAAAAGACTTATCGGACTTTGAGCTGTACAGCGGCGGACTAAGGCTTGACTCGTATGTGCAGGGTGCACCGCTTCTGAATACACAGCTGCACTATGTTCCGAAAGGAAATCCGCAGTCAACGCTGATTACAGCCTTGTATGACGGAGATCGCTTTTCCGAACTGAAAACTGCGGCAGTAACCAATGAAACACTTACAACAAATCTCAATGATACGGTTGATGTTACTAAGCTTACCAGAGATTCCTCAATAGGTGTCTTTAGCTGGGACAGCCTTTCGGGAATGAAGCCGCTGGATACCCATAAAACAGGTCTTGACGACGGCTCTACCGTAATGAGCAGTGTGTACGATTTCTTTGTTACAGAAAGAATGAGAGGTGCTTACGGTGCTATCGGAGAAATATATAACGATGACACAAAGGCACTCATAACCGAATATGGAATCAATACCTTAATTCTCAATTTGTCACCTGTTGACGGTGTTAGAATTGTAAAGGATTTTGATAAGCTTGACGAGGTTATGGACGATGCCGAGGCACTTTCCGAGGAACTGGACGTAAAGATTTTTGCAAAAATGGCATATGGCTCATCGCAAGGCAATGTCGATGCACCTGTCGGAAATACAGCCTTCGGTGCATTCCACCCAGGGTATGAACATTCATTATACCTTCCGTGCCCGAGAGCGGAGGAGTACTGGCAGGCACAGATTACCGACGTTCTGTCACGTGTGGCAACGCACGATAAAATAACGGGCGTAGTCATTGATATGGAAATGTATTCGGGAGGATCAAGCTCTTACGGCTCACCTTGTCTTTGTGACAGCTGTGTTGCCGATTTTGACGAAGCGTGCGGTGAGACTCTTTCCGATATTGCAGCTGTTGAAAGAAATGCCTATATCAAGCAAAACGGTATGTATGAGGATTATTCCGAATGGCATAAAAAGGAGATTACACGAATAACCTCCGATGTCAGAAAGGCTATTCACGCAGTAAATCCGAATGTCATTATTGGCTGTATGCCGACTTACGAATGGCTTGCAGGCACTACCGAGGGACTTGGCACTCACAGTATGCCGCTTATGGTTTTCAGCGAGAATGAATATAAAGGCTTGCTCAAGCTTATGTACGGCAATGCCGCAAAAATAAAGAGGCTCGACCTTCCTGCTGTATATGTAACAGGCTTGTGGACGACCTCCGACTGGAACACCACCGATGATGCGGTAACACCTGCCGTTTCGGCGGACAGCTTTGCGGCAAAAGCCGTTGAAGCAGCGAAAAATTCAATGGGATATTGGATTTATTCTATTGCTGAAATGCGTAAAGATACCAATATGCAGGCATATTATGACGCTATCAAGACGGCAAACGAACAGCTTGAAGCAGATTTTGCAAATTAAAGCAAAAAGGAGTGTTTTGACACTCCTTTTTTGTATGTTCAGATGTCAAGCCGTGACTTTATCGTGCGTATGTATTCCGACGGTGAAATACGCTCCTGCTTTTTAAACATTCTGCTGAAATAATGCAGTGACGAAAATCGGAGAATAGACGAAATCTCGGTCAGATTATAGTTGCCCTCACGCATCAGCCGTTTTGCCTCTTTGATTTTCAGCTTGTTTATATATCCGATTACCGTATCGCCGTATGCGTTTTTAAAAGCACTGCACAGCGTGGTTTTGTTTGTCCCGAACAGAAAGCACAGCTCGCCGAGCGTGATATTCTCTTTAAAATTCTTTTTGATATAGCTGTGTATTTCGTACATTTTAGGGTCATCGGTATCATTTTGAGTTCCGATATCGCTCGTTTTTCTGCTCCTGATTAAGTCAATCAGCAGTATTTCCAGCTTCAGCTTTATCATCTGGTCTGCCCCGAACGGATAATCCTTTCTTTTTTTCATATCCTTCAGATTGGGAATATCATATGGCGGTTTAAATACCGTACGTCCCTCCTTGATTACCTCGGTAAGCGTTCTCTGCTGTTCGCTGTTAAGGAGGACGGGGCTTTGTGAAAATGCGTCCAATTCGGGTGACGTACATTCAAACCCGATAATTATAACATTCGGAGCGGTATCGTCCGTACAGCTTAAGGAATGTATTTCGCCTGATTTATGTATTATCATCATATTTTCGCCTAAAAGACCGCTAAACCCCTCCGCATCTATATTTATAACGCCCGTGTCAACATAAACCAGCTCACGGAAGGTATGATTATCCTTGACCGTGCGGTATCGGTTTATAAATTCAAAGTAGTGTATGTTTGCAATCCGTGTTACCTCGATTGCCTTTTCAAAGCGTTTCAGTTTAAATTCCATTTCATCACCCTATTACCATTTTAGCATATTGGTGTTATTTGGTCAATATTAAATATATTTATTATTGTGCAAATATAATTTAATATCTGCTAAATACAAAAGAACGTCCGTGTTTTATAATGAAATTATAAAAATTTATATTTAGGAGTGATATTATGTCAAGAATTTGTATTCCCGATTACGAGTACAAGGAGAGAATAGCAAGAGCCGCAAAAATGGTGGCTGAAAAAGGTCTGGACGTTATGGTGGTCTGCTCGACCGAGTCGGACTATGCCAACGCAAGATATTTCAGCGGTTTCTGGCCGTTATTTGAGCGTGCGGGTGTGGCGATAGCGGCAAATGGTGATGCTGCACTTA
>JAFULX010000082.1 GCA_017483065.1 Clostridia bacterium
ATACCCTGCTCGGGAGCACCTGCTTCCTCATCATAAACCCAACCGCAAGCGTCACATACATACTTTTTCATAATCGTTTCTCTCCTTATAATTTATTTGCAAAGCTCATCTGCAAGAGCGTCAAGCTGTTTTTCACTTTCCGCATTAAGTGCAGACAAGATTTTTACCTCGTTTTCGGCATAGTGAAGATTTTTACTGTTTTCAAGCATACCCTTCATCACCTTTACAGCCATCGGTGCCCAGCTTCCGTTATCAATAAATGCAACGGTTCTGTTCTGAAAATTACGCTCGGTAAGATGATTGATAAACTCACGCATAAACGGGAAAATATCCGCATTATATGTTGTTGTGGCAAGAACGAGTTTACCGTATCTGAAAGCGTCCTCAACCGCTTCTGCCATATCGCATCTTGCAAGGTCGTTCACAACAACCTTCGGACAGCCGTTTGCCTTTAATTTATCTTCAAGCTTCATAACAGCCTTTTTAGTATTCCCATAAACAGAAGTATATGCAATCACAATTCCGTCTGTTTCAATCTGGTATCCCGACCATATATTGTATAAATTGATATAATATTCCAGATTTTCGCTAAGCACAGGACCGTGGAGCGGACAAATTATCCTGATATCAAGAGCAGCCGCTTTTTTCAGAAGGCTTTGCACCTGCATACCGTACTTGCCGACAATTCCGATATAGTAGCGTCTTGCCTCGCACGCCCAGTCCTCCTCAACATCAAGTGCTCCGAATTTTCCGAAGCCGTCAGCAGAGAACAAAACCTTATCCGTACTGTCATAGGTTACTATTACCTCGGGCCAATGCACCATCGGAGCGGTAACAAATGTCAGATTATGCTTTCCGAGAGAAAGTGTATCTCCTTCACCGACAACAATCTGTCTTTCCGAAAAATCTGTACCGAAAAAGTTTTTCATCATCGCAAAAGCCTTAGCGGACGAAACTATTTTTGCCTCGGGATAGCACTCAGCAAAGCTTGTAATATTTGCTGAATGGTCAGGCTCCATATGCTGTACGATAAGATAGTCGGGTTTTCTGCAGCCAAGTGCATTTTTAATGTTTGTGAGCCATTCATCTTTGAAATTGGCGTCAACCGAATCCATAACTGCGATTTTTTCATCTAAAATCATATATGAGTTATATGCCATACCGTTTGGCACTACATACTGTCCCTCAAACAAATCAATCTTATGGTCGTTTACACCTATATATTTAATATCGTTTGTAATATTCATATCAAAGCACCTCTGTAAAAATTATATATATTATTTTATCATAAATCTTTCAAAGCTTCAATACCTTTTTAATTATTTTTTTGTTGCAGATGCAACAGAACAACAATGATAATTATGTTAGAATATTATTATAAAAGGAGGTTATAACGATGATTAGAAAAATAATCAAAATAGATGAAGAAAAATGTAACGGCTGCGGTCTTTGTGCCGAGGCTTGCCACGAAAACGCAATCGGCATTATTGACGGAAAAGCAAAGCTGCTGCGTGAGGACTACTGTGACGGGCTGGGCAATTGTCTGCCTGCCTGTCCGACAGGGGCAATATCCTTTGAAGAACGTGAGGCTCTTGCCTTTGATGAAGAAGCTGTTAAAAAAGCACAGGCACAGAAAGCACCGCTGCCGTGCGGCTGTCCGGGTACAAACTCTAAAGTAATAAACAGGGAGCCTTCTTCCGAACAAAGCGGCATAACGCTTCAAAGCAGACTTTCACAATGGCCTGTACAAATCAAGCTTGTACCAATAAACGCACCTTATTTTGACGGTGCAAAGCTTTTGGTTGCTGCCGATTGCACAGCTTACGCTTACGCAAATTTCCACAATGATTTCATCAAAAATAAAATTACACTTATCGGCTGTCCAAAGCTTGATGACGTTGATTACACCGAAAAGCTCACAGCAATAATTGTAGGCAATGACATCAAAAGTGTAACGGTTGTCCGTATGGAGGTACCCTGCTGCGGCGGAATCGAAAATGCAGTTAAATCAGCGCTCATAAACAGCGGAAAATTTATTCCGTGGGATGTTGTTACCATTACCACTGACGGTCGTATTTTAGATTAAAAAAACGAGGGTATAAGCTTTTCAGGCTTTACCCTCGTTTTTCTTCTGCAAGCTGCTTTGAGTATATACAGCCGCAGTAATTTTGTCTGTACAAATTATAAATTTTGGAAAGCTGACAGGAGCGTTTGTACCCCTCTCCTTTCTTGAAATCGGAGCAAAGATATTTTACTCCGTATTTTTTCTCAAGCTCTAAGCCTATTTCATTTAGCCAATCGGCATTTTTGTAGGGACTTATTGTAAGTGTTGTTGTAACATAATCAAAGCTATGCTCCGCCGCATATGCTACCGACCGCTCAAGACGCAGACGGTAGCATTTTGCACATCTTGCACCGCCCTCTGGGATAGTTTCCAAACCCTTTGCAATTTCCTCAAATTCCCCGTTATCATAAACGGGTGCTACAACCTCAGTTTGATGTAAATTCACTTCGATAAGCAAGCGTTTCAATTCTTCAAGACGAAAATTGAACTCACTTTCGGGAGAAATATTCGGGTTGTAAAAGAACAGGGTAATATCGAAAAATTCGTTCAGGCTTTCCAAGACAGCACTCGAACACGGTGCACAGCAGGCGTGCAGCAAAAGTGCAGGCTTTTTACCGAGTGTTTTGACTTTTTCTATTTCCTTATCGAGTATTTTTTTGTAGTTTGTTTTCATATAAATTTCCTTCTGTTTTCTAATATCAGGATTTATTTTTCCTCGCCTGCTCCTCATCGTACTTCCTTTGATTTTCTTCGTGTATTGCACGAAGTTTATCTCTTTCATTTTTGTCATTAGTCCAATAATTTAGATAAATCATTGTAATCAAAGCCCTCGTTTTTTCAGAAAAATTCTGTTCAGCAATGCTAAGCTTGGTATTAAGAACAAACTGATGATTTCTTAAAGCGATAGTATTGAAATATGCCATAATCACCGTGTCTATCCTGCCAGTCAGGCTTTCATCAGTATTTTCAAACAGCTGCAAAAGCTCGTTGCACGCCCTTGCATATTCGGTTTTTCCTTCTTGCTCTGTTAGCTGTTCAGCCATATCATAATATTTTTTTGCTTTGTCAAGATATTTTTGTTTGTCCCCTGCGGCTGAAAACTTTTCGCCCATCTTTTTTAATGCGTCGCCAAAGAAGTTAAAAAGTTTAATATTTGCCGTCGTTCGTTTTTCAGGATATTTTATTTTTTCAAACACCTCTATCCCCTTTTCAAAATATTCTAGTGCTTTGGCAACATCTGCCTCTTTCTCCGACTCCGAGTATGCCTTGCCTGCATAACATACTGCATTTACATAATTCCAGCGTGAAGCGTCCGAATCTATTTCATCAAGCAGGGTTTTGTAAATTGAAGCCGCCTTTTCATACTCGTCACGTGCTTTCTCATATTCACCGTGATATTTAAAATATAAATAAGCCTCTCCCATATTAAAATGTGCGTCTGCAATATTTTCTGCCGTACCCAAAGTGTGGCGTATTTCATTAGCTTTTCTATACGCAGACAGGGTTTTACCACAATATTCAAGCTGCTTATCCTTAACCGCAAAAGCTCCGTATGAAGCAGCAAGCTTTTCGTACAAATATGCAAGCATATTGACAGTGGATAGCGAGTTATCTTCTTCGCTTAGCTCCTCCGCAATTCTTTCTGCTTGGGTCAGGTATTTGAACGCTTTCATTTTCATCTCGTCTATATCAAACAATGCCGCAGAAGAGTAGATTTTTGAAATATAGGCATATAATCGGACAATCCGCCTTTTTATATCCGCCGTATCGCTGCTTTGAGTACGTTCATATGTACTTATTGC
>JAFULX010000083.1 GCA_017483065.1 Clostridia bacterium
ATTACAGCAAAACAAGGTAGCAAATACAGCAAGAATTGCAAAAATATTCTGTCTCATACTTTTTCCTCCTTAGCATTAGTCAAACAGCAATTGCCCGTTTTCAGATTTATATATCCAAGTTTACAACATACTTCGCATTCTGCTCGATAAACTCACGTCTTGGCTCGACCTTATCGCCCATCAGGACGGTGAAAATCTGATCGGCGGCGATTGCGTCCTCGAGGGTTACACGGAGCATTGTTCTTGTTTCGGGGTTCATTGTAGTATCCCAAAGCTCGCTGACGTCCATCTCACCGAGACCCTTGTATCTCTGCACCTTACAGCCTGCTCCCATTTCCTCGATAAGGCGGTCACGCTCAAGCTCGGTGTAGGCGAATTTCTCAACCAAATTCTTGTTTTTGCCCTTATAAACCTTGAAAAGCGGCGGCTGTGCAAGGTAGATATTACCGTTGTCGATAAGCGGACGCATATAACGGAAGAAGAAGGTCAGAAGCAGCGTTCTGATATGCGAGCCGTCGACGTCGGCATCGGCCATTATGATAATCTTGCCGTATTTCAGCTTTGTAATATCGAACTCGTCACCGATTCCCGTACCGAGTGCCTGAATTACGGGCAAGAGCTTATCGTTGCCGTAAACCTTGTCAATTCTTGACTTTTCGACATTGAGCATTTTACCCCAAAGCGGCAGAATTGCCTGAAAATGACGGTTTCTGCCCTGCTTTGCCGTACCGCCCGCAGAATCTCCCTCGACAATGTAAATCTCAGTGTACTCTGCACCCTCGTCGATACATCTTGCAAGCTTACCGAGCGTTGCACTCATACCCGCCTTGCTGTCACGTCTTGAAGCGTCACGGGCACGTCTTGCAGCTTCTCTCGCACGGGAAGCACTGATTGTTTTCTCGATAATTGTCTTTGCCGTTCTCGGATTTTCCTCCAAAAATGCCGCCAGCTTATCGCCGAGTGCACCCTCAACGAGTGCTCTTGCCTCGGAGTTACCGAGCTTGGTCTTGGTCTGTCCCTCGAACTGTGCCTCGGACACCTTAACGCTGATAACAGCGGTAAGTCCCTCTCTTGTATCCTCACCCGAAAGGTTTTCGTCCTTTTCCTTCAAAAGATTATACTTTCTCGCATATTCGTTGATTACCCTTGTAAGTCCCGACTTAAAGCCTGTTTCGTGCATACCGCCGTCAATGGTATGAATATTATTGGCAAAGCTGAGGATTGTTTCGGAATAGGCGTCGGTGTACTGCATAGCCACCTCGACCTCCATATCCTTGCGTGATGCCGCAAAGTATATGATATCCTCGTGCATAGCGTCCTTGTTCTTGTTGAGGAAGGTTACAAACTCGGTAATACCGCCCTCTGCATAAAGCACATTCTCAACAGCCTCCTCGCCACGGTGGTCGGTGAAGATTATCTTCACGCCTCTGTTCAAAAATGCCTGCTCACGAAGTCTTTTCAGAAGTACCTCATAATCGAACTCAAGCACCTCAAAAATCTCACCGTCGGGCAAAAATGTGATTTTTGTACCCGTCTTGTCGGTGTCGCCGATTACTTTGAGCTTACAGGTCGGCTTACCACGCTCATAGCTCTGATAGTGGATATGCTCGCCGTCGGAAACCTCAACCTCAAGACGCTCGGAAAGTGCATTAACAACAGACGAGCCAACACCGTGCAGTCCGCCCGAAACCTTATATCCGCCGCCACCGAACTTACCGCCTGCGTGCAGAATTGTAAGTACCACCTCAACGGTCGGAATACCCTGCTGCGGATGGATACCGACAGGAATACCTCTGCCGTTATCGGTTACTGTAACAGAATTATCGGCGTTTATATCCACCTTAATTTCGGTACAGTAGCCTGCCAATGCCTCGTCTATCGAGTTGTCGACAATCTCATACACGAGGTGGTGCAAGCCTGCCAAGGAGGTCGAGCCGATATACATACCGGGACGCTTACGCACCGCATCAAGGCCTTCAAGGACTTGTATTTGATTTTCGTCGTATTTGGTTTCGATTTTTTCAATACTCATTTTGTATCAATTAACTCCTTTCACTAATTAAGTCTGAGAGAAATTTTTGCAGATTGCCGCTTTGAACAGCGACGGCGTACATAGGTACTCCGAGCTGTGCAGAGTGGTGAGATGCGGAAATTTATCCAGACTTTCTCATTTTTTTCCTAGTGCCCTCTTTATTAGTGTCTGCGGCGTCAGCGACGATATATATACCCTGCTTATGCCGTTTGATTGTGTTATTATATATGACCTCGGCAAATCGTCGGATACGTCGTAGATTTCGCCTCGTTTGCCTGCCTCGTTAAGGAATTTTCTGCCTCGTGCGGTTATGGTCGTGTTATCCATATCGAGAAGTGCTATGATATCACGCATATCAACCGCCTTATCTCCGCCCAAATGCAGATACATACTCATTCCTCCTTTACCGTTTTTCCGTCTGTTACTTTGATTACTCTTGCCGCCCGTGACTCCTCTCTGTCGGTACAGGTCAGAAGCACCTGCTTATCACGGATTTTGTCGGCAAGATAGCTCCTGTGCTTCTCGTCAAGCTCGCTCATTATATCGTCAAACAGCAGTACGGGGTACTCGTCACGCCGAGTCTTTATATACTCGGTAAGTGCAAGCTTCATACACAGCACAATGGTACGCTGCTGTCCCTGACTCGCAAACAGCTTTGCCTCGTTCCCGTCAATGAAAAACCGTATCTCATCACGCTGTATGCCGTAAAGTGCACTGCCGTATTCAATCTCACGCTGCTTTACCTCCTCGAGCCTTTGCAAAAACGAAAGCTCGGGGTTTGGAGTGTCAAGCAATTCGATTTCAAAGCTCGGACTATATACTATTTCCAGCTCACTTTCCGCAATCTCACGGTGAACGTCCTTTGCCCATTTTTTGATGCCGTCTATAAAGCTTTTTCGTTCCTTCATAATCCTCGCACCTGCCGAGGCAAGCTGTATATTCCACACGTCAATATTATCCGCCGCTTTTTTGTCACCAAATTTAGCTTTTTTCAAAAGATTATTCTTCTGAGCAAGCACCTTGTGATAGCTTACAAGCTCGGACATATATCTCGGCGAAAGCGAGCTTATTGAGGTGTCCATAAACTGCCGCCGCATCTTGGGCGAGCCTTTGACAAGCTCCAAATCCTCGGGCGAAAACATCACCACATTCAGATAATTCACCAGCACCGACAGCTTATTTATCGGAACATCATTGATTTTAACGCTTTTTCTGTTAGCAGGGAGTATGCCGATTACTATTTTGTAATCACGGTGACGGTCGGCAAATTCCACCGAAACTCTTGCATATTCCTCGCCGAACCGCACCATTTGGCTGTCCGTCTTGGCACGGTGGCTTCTGCCCGTTGCCGCAAGATGCACCGCCTCCAAAAGATTTGTCTTGCCCTGTGCATTATCGCCGTAAATGAGGTTTGTGCGTGGTGCAAGCTCCACCGTTTCCTCGCCGTAATTACGGAAATTTTTCAGCGTAAGTCTTTTTACTTCCATATCATTCAACCACTACCCTGACCGTTTCGTCCTCGAAATAAACGGTGCAGGTATCGCCCGAACGCATCTTTTTGCCACGCATTGTACACAGCTCGCCGTTGACCTCGACCATTTCGGACAAAATCATATCCTTGGCGTCGGCACCGCTCATTGCGACATTCGCAAATTTCAGGAGCTGGTCAAGCTTGATATATTCTGTTGTTATTGAAACTCTTTCCTCTGTCATAATCCGCACCTCAAATATTCTTCAGTCGGCTCACCGACAGTACTCCTGGTATTACCCGAATTTTGTTTATTACCTTTGTCATAGTGCCTGCGTCCCTGATTTCGATACCTAAAGTCATAGTCGCATAGCCCTTTTTAGTCGGCTTGGCATTGATGGTAACGCAGTTAATCTTCATTTCGGAAAGTATGCTCGTTACCGCCATCATCATACCAGGTCGGTCATCGGCGTCAACCTTGATGGTCGCAATGTACTGCGAATTATCGTCGAGTGACCATCTGACCTTTATAAATCTGTTTTTATCCTCCTCGGACAGTGCCGTCGGCTGCATATTCGGACAATCTGCACGGTGTACTGACACGCCTCTGCCCTTGGTGATAAAGCCTACAATATCGTCACCGGGGACGGGATTACAGCATCTTGAGAGCCTTACAAGGCAGTTATCCACGCCTATTACCTCGATACCGTTTGAGCGTATGCTCCTGCCGAGCTTCTTTTCTTCAACCTGCTCCGCAGGCTTTTCCTGCTCATTTTTATGCTCCTGATTATACAAATCACGAAGCCGTAAAACAACCTTCTGTGCCGTCAAACCGCCGTATCCGACGCTTGCGTAAATATCGTCAAGGCTGTTGAAATTGTACTTTTTGCACATCGGCTGTATCCACTCGGGACGGAACAGCTGCGAATGCGTCATATTTATTCGGCGAAGCTCCTTATCAACAAGCTCCTTACCCTGTATAATGTTTTCCTCACGGCATTCCTTTTTCAGCCATTGATTGATTTTGTTCTTTGCCTGCGGCGTTTTTACAATCTTAAGCCAGTCACGGCTCGGACCTTTTACCGCAGAAGATGTGAGAATTTCGACAATATCACCGTTTGCAAGCTCGGTGTGGTTCGGCACAATTCTGCCGTTGATTTTCGCACCGCTCATCTTACAGCCAATCTGCGAGTGTATCGCAAACGCAAAGTCTATAACCGTACTCTTGCTCGGGAGCGAAATCACCTTACCATTAGGTGTAAACGCAAACACCTCGTCGGAGAAAAGGTCAATCTTCAAGGTGTTCATAAAGTCGTCGGTGTCAATGATATCAACCTGAGTTTCAAGCAGCTTACGTACCCACTCAAGCTTGCTGTCCATAGCACTGACGCCGCTCTTGCCCTCTTTATATTTCCAATGTGCCGCAATACCCTCCTCGGCAACCTTGTGCATTTCCCACGTTCTTATCTGTATTTCAAACGGAATACCGTTCGGGCCGATAACGGTGGTATGCAGAGATTGGTACATATTCGGCTTGGGCATTGCAATGTAATCCTTAAATCTCAACGGCAGCGGCGTATATTTCTCGTGTACCATACCGAGTACTGTGTAGCACTCCTGTATGCTGTTTACTATCACACGCACCGCAAAGAGGTCATAAAGCTCGTCAATGCTCTTGTTCTGCGCATACATCTTACGGAAAATAGAGTAAAAATGCTTTGCCCTGCCCGTAACCTCGGCTTTTATTCCGATATCGGCAAGCTTTTCACGCAA
>JAFULX010000084.1 GCA_017483065.1 Clostridia bacterium
ACTGTTTATTACGGTGCTGTCATTCATAATGATTATGTCGGTATATGGCAGGTTTTTCAAGCTGTATATCTATACTGCCATAGCACCCGTACCCCTTTCCGCTTTTGCTGGAGAGCCGAGCCAAAGCGTCGGCAAGAGCTTCATTAAGAGCTATGCCGCTGTATGCCTTGAAGGTGCGGTTATCGTGCTTGCCTGCATTATCTTTTCCCTATTTGCTTCTTCTCCGCCTGTGGTCAATCCCGATGCGGCGGCGGTTACAATGGTATGGAGCTATATCGGGGAGCTTGTGTTCAATATGCTCGTCCTTGTCGGTGCGGTCAAAATGGCAGACCGTGTTGTAAGAGAAATGATGGGCTTGTAAGGGAGGTGCTATGATTGGAAGTCAAGATAAATAAGGAAATCCGTAATTATACGGAGAGTATGTTTTTTGGACTGTCCCTCAGACAGTTCATTTTTTCTGTCCTTGCCTGCGGCGTGGCGGTGGGTTTGTATTTTCTTCTCCGTCCACGGTTTGGTACGGAAACCCTCAGTTGGGTTTGTATCTTAGGTGCGTTCCCCTTTGCGGCAATGGGATTTATCAAATACACCGGTATGACCGCAGAGCAGTTTGTCTGGGCGTGGATTAAATCGGAATTTCTGATGCCGAAAAAGCTGATGTTCCTGCCAGATAATCTCTATTACGAAACGATGAAGCCGACCATTGAAGCCCATGAAAAAGGGTTGCCGACAGTACGGAAAAAGCAGAAAGGCAGGACACCGAAACCAAAGAAAACGAAAAAGAAAAAAGCGAAACGCAGCAAGGAGGTAAACAATGCTGAGAACTCTTAAAAATCTGTTCAAGCAGGACAGGGAAAAGTTTGTTGTGCCGAAGTCGGTACAGAATGTTATCCCGATTAAGACAATCTGGGATGACGGCATATTCCTTGTCGGCAGGAACAAGTACGCAAAGACCTTTAAATTTGAGGATATAAACTATGCCGTGGCAAGCCGTGAGGATAAGGAAGCAATGTTCCTTGAATACTCGGAGCTTCTTAATTCCCTTGACAGCGGTGCGACCACGAAAATCACTATCAACAACCGTCGCTTGAACAAAGCTGATTTTGAACAGACTATTTTAATCCCAATGGCTGATGACGGTCTGGATAAGTACCGCAAGGAATACAACAAAATGCTTCTGGATAAGGCGACAGGGGCTAATTCCATCGTACAGGATAAGTATGTAACCGTATCTGTCTGCAAGAAGAATATCGAGGAAGCCCGAAACTACTTCGCCCGTGTGGGTGCTGACCTTATCGCCCACTTTAACCGTCTGGGGTCGAAGTGTGTGGAACTGGACGCAGGCGACAAGCTGCGTATCTTCCACGACTTCTACCGTACAGGAGAAGAAACAGCGTTCCACTTCGATATTACCCAGACGATGCGGAAAGGTCACGATTTCAAGGATTTTATCTGCCCTGATACCTTTGAATTTGAGAGCGACTGCTTCAGAATGGGTGACAGATATGGGCGTGTGATTTTTCTCAGAGAGTATGCGGCATATATCAAGGACAGTATGGTTGCGGAGCTTTGTGAGCTGAACAGGAATATGATGCTGTCCGTTGATATTATCCCCGTTCCCACAGATGAAGCCGTGCGGGAGGTGGAAAACCGTCTGCTTGGTGTGGAAACCAATATCACGAATTGGCAGAGGAAGCAGAACCAGAACAATAATTTTTCTGCCGTTATCCCCTATGACTTGGAACAGCAGCGGAAGGAAAGCAAGGAATTTCTGGACGATTTGACGACCCGTGACCAGAGAATGATGTTTGCCGTGCTGACTATGGTGCATACCGCAGACAGCAAAGAACAGCTTGACAGCGACACGGAAGCCCTGCTCACTACCGCCAGAAAGCACCTTTGTCAGTTTGCCGTGTTGAAATATCAGCAAATGGACGGGCTGAATACGGCTTTGCCGTTTGGTGTGCGAAAGATAGATGCCCTGCGTACCCTAACCACGGAAAGCCTTGCGGTATTTATTCCTTTTAGGGTACAGGAAATCTATCACGAAAACGGCGTTTACTACGGTCAGAATGTAATCAGTAAAAATATGATTATCGCTAACCGCAGACAGCTCCTTAACGGTAATTCCTTTATTCTCGGCGTATCGGGTGCAGGAAAATCCTTTACGGCAAAGGAAGAAATGACGAATATCATTCTGACTGACCCTAATGCCGATGTTATTATCATTGACCCAGAGCGTGAGTATTCGCCGCTTGTTAAGGCTATGCAGGGAGAGGTAATCCACATCTCTGCTACAAGTAATAACCACATCAACGCTATGGATATGAACTCCGATTACGGTGACGGTGCTAACCCCGTTATCTTGAAATCGGAGTTTATTTTATCCCTCTGCGAACAGCTCATCGGCGGCACAAGTCTGGGAGCGAAGCAGAAATCCATTATTG
>JAFULX010000085.1 GCA_017483065.1 Clostridia bacterium
GATTAGTAACGTCATCATTGATACCGAGTGTGAAGTGCTTTTTATCTGTGTTTTTGTAAGCTGCAATAATCTGTGCAGGTGTTGTATCCTTTGAGCCAAGACCGTAACGTCCTGCATATACAGGAACGCTTGCGTATTTCGACTCTGCAAGAGCTGCAACAACGTCAAGATAAAGCGGCTCGCCGACAGAGCCTGATTCCTTCGTTCTGTCAAGAACAACTATCTTCTTAACAGAAGCGGGGATTGCGTCAATAAAATGCTTAACGGAGAACGGACGGTAAAGCCTTACCTTGATAACGCCGACCTTTTCACCGTTTGCATTGAGGTAGTCAACAGTCTCCGAAATAGTATCGCAGACAGAGCCCATAGCAATAATAACACTCTCAGCATCGGGAGCACCGTAGTAGTTAAAGAGCTTATAGTCTGAGCCGATTTTTGCGTTAACCTTGTCCATATAAGACTGGCAGATTTCGGGTACAGCCTGATAATACTTATTGACTGCTTCTTTTGCCTGGAAGAATACGTCAGGATTCTGTGCAGTACCTCTCTGAGCAGGGTGCTCGGGGTTTAATGATGCACGTCTGAATGCTGCGATAGCGTCCCAGTCAACCATTTCGGCAAGGTCTGCATAATCCCAGCAAGCAACCTTCTGATACTCGTGAGATGTTCTGAATCCGTCGAAGAAATGAAGGAACGGAACTCTAGCCTTGATTGTTGTGAGGTGTGCAACAGCACCCAAATCCATTGCCTCCTGAGGATTGGTTGAAGCAAGCATAGCAAAGCCTGTCTGACGGCATGCCATAACGTCCTGATGGTCGCCGAATATAGAAAGTGCGTGTGACGCAAGGGCACGAGCCGATACGTTGAATACGCACGGGAGCAATTCGCCTGCAATCTTATACATATTGGGAATCATCAGAAGAAGACCCTGAGATGCTGTATAGGTTGTTGTGAGAGCACCTGCGGTCAATGAGCCGTGAACAGTACCTGCGGCACCTGCCTCCGACTGCATTTCTGTTACCTGAACGGTACGGCCGAAGATATTTTTCTGACCTGCGGCAGCCCATTTGTCGGTAACCTCCGCCATAGTTGATGACGGTGTGATGGGGTAGATGGCAGCAACATCTGTGAATGCATATGAAGCATATGCCGCAGCGTTGTTACCATCCATAGTTTTCATTTTTCTTCCCATTGGATTTTATCCTCCTTTATGTTTTGGGGCAAAAAATGTCGTTATTTTGCCCTTAAATTTGACGAATAATTTATATAAAATTATACATTATATATAATAGCACTTTTTTTTCTTAAAATCAATAATAAATTAGTCTTTTTTTATAAAAAACACAAATTTTTTCAATTTCGTTGAAATGGTATAATAATTCAAATAAATTTTTTGCAAGGTTTAACAAATATTTATCTTTTCGGTTTAGAAAAGGATTTTTGGTGCGATAATATAAAGGTCACTCCGCAACAGCGTGTACATATCTGAAAAGGGAGGCACAAATGGCTATGAATAAGGTCGAAATCTGCGGAGTAAACACATCAAAGCTGCCCGTTCTCAGCAAGGAGGAGAAGGACGTGCTTTTTACAAGGATAAAAGAGGGTGACAAGCTTGCAAGAGAGGAGTTTATCAACGGAAATCTGCGACTTGTATTAAGTGTTATACAGCGTTTTTCAAATAGAGGCGAAAATGCGGACGACCTCTTTCAGGTTGGCTGTATCGGACTTATAAAGGCGATTGATAATTTCGATACCGAGCTGAATGTACAGTTTTCCACCTATGCTGTGCCAATGATTATCGGTGAAATCAGAAGATACCTGCGTGATAATAACGCTATAAGGGTGTCGAGAAGCCTTAAAGACATTGCATACAAGGCACTCTATGTCAAGGAGCGGCTGACGAATATGAACTCAAACGAGCCTACCGTTCAGGAAATTGCCAATGAAATGAATGTACCAAAGGAGGAGGTTGTAATGGCTCTTAACGCCATTACCGACCCTGTGAGCCTTTACGAGCCTGTATATCACGATACGGGCGAGGCGGTCTATGTTATGGATCAGGTTAAGGATAATAAGAACACAGACGAAAACTGGCTGCGTGATATTGCGATTGACGAGGCGATGAAGCACCTTGGTGAGCGTGAAAAGCATATTCTTGAGTTACGTTTTTTCAGGGGCAGAACGCAGACTGAGGTTGCGGAGGAAATCGGCATTTCTCAGGCACAGGTATCAAGACTTGAAAAAAGTGCACTTAAGCATATGAAAAAATATATCTGACTTTATAAAATCTCTCCCTGTATTACGGGAGAGATTTTTGCAGAAAAAAGAAAATTTGCTTGCAATTTTGTAATAAATATATTATAATATTAGAAAAACATATTTTCTGACAGGAGATTACTTATGGCTGAAAAGAAAGAAAAAAAAGTTATAATGGAAGTAGGCAGTGAGGAGGACAGAAAGAAGGCTCTTTCTGCTGTGCTCGGAGTTATAGAAAAGCAATACGGTAAGGGAAGCATTATGAAGCTTGGCGATAAGCCGAAAATCAGTGTTGACGTTATTCCCACAGGCTCGCTTACTCTTGACGTTGCACTCGGTGTAGGCGGTGTACCCAAGGGCAGAGTAATTGAGATTTACGGTCCTGAGTCCTCGGGTAAGACTACCGTTGCTCTGCACATTGTTGCGGAGGCACAAAAGCGTGGTGGCGATGCGGCATATATTGATGCGGAACACGCTCTCGACCCAGAATATGCAAAGGCACTCGGTGTCGATATAGATAACCTCCTTATCGCACAGCCCGATACAGGCGAGCAGGCACTCGAAATTGCAGAGGCACTTGTCAGAAGTAACGCACTTGACGTTGTGGTTATCGACTCTGTTGCAGCACTGGTGCCTAAGGCTGAAATTGAGGGCGAAATGGGCGATTCACACGTTGGTATTCTTGCAAGATTGATGTCACAGGCACTCCGTAAGCTTACAGGTATCACAGCTAAGACGGGAACAGCGGTTATTTTCATTAACCAGCTTCGTGAGAAGGTTGGTGTTATGTACGGTAATCCCGAAACAACACCCGGCGGTCGTGCACTCAAATTCTTTGCGTCGGTACGTCTTGATGTAAGACGTCAGGAGCAGATTAAAAACGGCACTGATGTTATCGGTAATAAGACACGTGTGCGTGTTGTGAAGAATAAGGTAGCACCTCCGTTTCGTGAGGCAGAATTTGACATTATGTACGGTGAGGGTATATCCAAGCTCGGCAATATACTGGACGTTGCGGTTGACTTTGATATTATCAAAAAGTCGGGTGCATGGTTCTCGTATGACGGCGAAAGACTTGCACAGGGCAGAGATAATACTAAGAAATATATGGAAGAAAATCCTGAGTTTACTGCAAAGGTCGAGGCTCAGGTGCGTGCTGCACTCGGTATGAGCGGTAGTGCTGACACAGCGGTTGAGGACGATTTGCAGACCGAGGAATAAATAAATTTTTAAGAAATTTTTAATAAACTATTGACGTTTTGGAAAAAAAATAGTACTATATTAGTACACTACATAATCCAAGGAAGAACTTTAACAGGGGGATTTCGATATGTTTTCTAAAGAGGTAGAGGTTCAGAATCAGGTAGGACTGCACGCAAGACCTGCAACCTTCTTTATTCAGAA
>JAFULX010000086.1 GCA_017483065.1 Clostridia bacterium
AAATTAAAATCTCGGTACTTGTTGCACAGAAGGACGCAGAGCGTGCTGTAGTTGCAATCCACGATAAATTTTTGCTTGACTAAAACCTGATACCCGAGAGCCGACAAGCCGTTTTGGCGTGTCGGTTTTGGGTTATTGGAGGAAAGAGGACATAATGCAGGATAAGCTTGTTGGAAGAAATCCCGTTTCCGAGGCGTTGAGGTCGGGTGCGGATATTGACAAGATATTTGTAAAAAAGGACGCAGACGGCTCGCTTTTGCCAATTCTGAAAAAGGCACGTGTTATGAAAATTCCTATCAGCGAGGTTGACCGCCGTAAGCTTGATGAAATGTCGTGCGGTGAAAATCATCAGGGAATAGTTGCACAAATCCCTGCCGAAAGCTATAAGACGGTAGAGGATATTCTCAATAATGCAAGAGAAAGCGGCGAATCACCTTTTGTCATAATCTTAGACAAAATCACCGACCCGCATAACCTTGGCTCAATTATAAGAACAGCACATTGTGCAGGTGCGCACGGTGTAATAATTCCCAAGCACGGTAGTGCAGGTCTTAACTCGATTGCGGCGAAAACAGCCTCGGGTGCTACAATGTACACGCCTGTTGCAAGAGTGACAAATATCGCACGTACTATTGATGAGCTTAAAGAACAGGGCTTGTGGATTGTCGGTGCAGATATGAACGGCGAAAGTATGTACAAGGTGGATATGAAGGGTTCAATCGGACTTGTTATAGGCAATGAGGGCGAGGGTATTTCAAGACTTGTACGTGAAAAATGCGACTTTATCGCAGAAATTCCGATGTGGGGTAAAATCGATTCGCTGAATGCGTCGGTAGCTGCGGCAATTCTTATGTATGAAGCACGCCGTCAGCAGAACAACTAAATTTGGAGGATAAGATATGAGAGCGGTAGTAACTGTTGTAGGTAAAGACAGACCGGGTATAATTGCGAAGGTGAGTACTCTATTGTTTGAAAACAATATGAATATTCTTGACATTTCGCAGACAATTATGAGCGAGGATATATTCTCGATGATTATGCTCGTCGATATGAAAAGCTCGGTTGTGGCTGATGTTTCCGAGAAGCTTGCTGCACTTGCGTCGGAAATTGGTATGTCAATTCATCTTCAGAACGAAGAGCTGTTTAATTCGATGCACAGAATTTAAAGGAGGATAAGCATATGATAAACCCCTTTGAAATCCTCGAAACGATAAATATGATTGACAGGGAAAATCTCGATATCAGAACTATTACTATGGGTATTTCCCTGAAAAACTGCACCGACCCTGATGTTGACAGGGCGTGCGAGAAGATTTACAACAAAATAACCACGTATGCTAAGGATTTGGTTAAGGTCGGTGAGGATATTGAAAAGCAGTTCGGTATCCCTATTATAAACAAGAGAATTTCGGTAACACCTATTGCAACGGTGGTCGACGCGCTTGATAATCCTGATACGGATAAGTGCTTGAAAATTGCCAAAACACTTGATGCTGCTGCAAAAAAGGTTGGTGTAAACTTTATAGGAGGCTTTTCTGCACTTGTGCATAAGGGCTTTACAAAGGGTGAGAGAATTTTGATTGAATCTCTGCCGACAGTCCTTGCAAATACCGATATTGTATGTTCAAGCGTTAATGTCGGCTCGACAAGAGCAGGTATAAATATGGACGCTGTTGCTCTTATGGGCAGAATTATCAAGGAGGCGGCCGAGGCTACAAAGGACAACGGCGGCTTTGCGTGTGCAAAGCTTGTCGTGTTCTGTAATGCCGTTGAGGATAACCCCTTTATGGCAGGTGCCTTCCACGGCGAGGGCGAGGGCGACTCGGTTATCAATGTTGGTGTAAGCGGCCCCGGAGTGGTTAAGTGTGCTCTTGAAAAGGTAAAGGGCGAGCCGTTCGGAGTTGTTGCTGAAACAATTAAGAATACGGCATTTAAAATCACCAGAATGGGTCAGCTTGTAGCAAGCGAAGCGTCAAAAAGACTTGGTGTGCCGTTCGGTATTGTTGATTTATCACTCGCACCCACACCTGCTGTTGGCGATAGTGTTGCATACATTTTAGAGGAGATGGGACTTGAAAAGTGCGGAACGCACGGTACAACCGCTGCACTTGCACTGCTTAACGATGCTGTTAAGAAGGGCGGAGTTATGGCAAGCTCGTATGTCGGAGGACTTTCGGGTGCATTTATCCCTGTTAGCGAGGACGCAGGTATGATTGCTGCTGTTTCCGAGGGTGCACTTTCGATTGAAAAGCTTGAGGCAATGACCTGCGTATGCTCGGTCGGTCTTGATATGATTGCCGTTCCAGGCAGTACAACCGCAGAAACACTTTCGTGCATAATTGCGGACGAAGCAGCTATCGGTATGGTAAACTCAAAGACTACCGCTGTCAGAATTATACCCGCACCTGGTATGGACGTTGGCGATACGGTTGATTTTGGCGGACTTTTGGGTACAGGTCCCGTAATGCCGCTCAGTAAGTACTCAGGTACCGATTTTGTAGCAAGAGGCGGCCGTATTCCTGCACCGCTGCAGTCGCTCAAAAACTGATTTAACGTGAATTTTATGACAAAATCTCATCATATTATGGTGAGATTTTATTTTTTCTGAAAAATTTAAATTTTTTTTAGAAAAAGTATGTTAATTTTGCGGAAAGTGTGATATAATAATCAGAATAATGATACAGTGGGGTGAGTTTTGTGATAAAAAGTATGACTGGTTACGGCAGAAGCGAGGCTGTAATTGATGGTAAGAAGATATTTTGCGAAATAAAGTCGGTAAATCACAGATATTCCGATTATACAATCAAAGTACCGAGAAATTTCGGTTTTCTTGAGGATAAGGTCAAAAAATTGGCGAGCGAGAAAATTTCAAGGGGTAAGGTTGATATCTACATAG
>JAFULX010000087.1 GCA_017483065.1 Clostridia bacterium
CTGCCTCTTATCAAGGGTAATAATGAATTTATGCTTGATTTTATCGGAATGAATATCGAAAAAATGAAGCTTGTTATCTATAAGCTGTAAAAAATAAGGTGTTGCTGCTGCAACACCTTATTTACTGCCTTCTTCGGGGTTAATGGCGTTAAGATTATTTACCAGATTAATATACTGTGTGGGCGAATAGCTGGTAATCGACTTAAAAACACGCTCAAAGTGGGTAATACTGCCAAACCCGAGCGAAAATGCAATACTAAGCACATTCGACTGTGATTCAATCAGCATATTCTGTGCCTTTGCCACTCTTAAAGTGTTGATGTAAGTCACCCACGACACACCCAATATCAGGTTAAGCTTTTTTGAAAGCTGATATTTGCTGACTCCAAACCTCTCGGAAAGCTCGTCGAGCGTGATTTTCTCCTGAAAGTTCTTGTCGATATACTTGATTATATCATAATACACCGAATCCTTAACCGAAATCACATTGCTGTAAGAGGGTTTTTCCTTGAGTATTTTGATAAACTCCACAAAAACGCTCAGAAAGCTCATTCTGAGGCTCTCTTCCTTCAAATCGTTATCAGGCTCACGGAAAATGGTAATGAGGTTATTGAAAAAGGGCAAAATCTTTTTCATCTCATCATTGGATAAAACCACGGGAGTGTTCAGGGTATCGGTAATATCCCTGATTTCCTTGCACAGGTGCTTTTCGATAAACTCCTTTTTGAAATAAACCACAATCCGCTCCTGTGACGACAGTGAATAGGATTTCGTTCTGTGCAGAGAGTTGGGCGGTATCAGTACGAGATTTTCCTTTGACAACACGCACTCGCCGTTCGGGAAGAAAATCTGCCGTCTGCCGTCTAAAATATATATCAGCTCATAATACGGGTGGCGGTGATATGCAGACATATTGATTTCGCCCTTGTATATAAAATGGTCTACATACAAATCGTCGAAATCTATAACTTCATTTCTCATAATACCGCCACCTTTCTTAACCGATTATACTATTGTTTTCCCACCTGCAACAGCGTACCTGATACCCTCTGTCATCGGGCTTAATGCGAAGGCAAATTCTCCGTCCGCATTTTTGAAGCGTATTTTTCTCTCGTGCGAGCCTCGTGTATGACCGCAGGCAAAGGTTTCGTCGCAAAGCTCGTAGTCCTTGTACTTGTTTATAAATTCCTCAAAGGACGCAAAGTCCGACTTGGATTTTACCGTAACAGCAAAGCCGTTCGAGGCAAGAAGCATCTGATTTTTGCGGAAGGACGCCGTTTCTCCGACGTAATTGCAGAGCGAGAACACCGCAAAATCATTCACATACGAAAAGCTCATACCGTAAGCCCTGCCAAGGTCTGTAACCTCAAGAGGAATGAATGCGGCATAGATACCGCCGTCCTCAACAAAGAACGGTGCAATTTTGTCCGACACAGTTTCTTCCGTAATATATTTACCGTCAAAATATACTCTGTCGAGCGTTCTGCCCTTTGTGCTGAATATGATTTGCAATCTTGCCGAGGAAAGAGCATTATGGCAGAAATAGGTCGGCTTATAAATCATAAGCGAGGTGCTGTTTGTCTGCAAGCCGAACTTTCGTCCCTCGTCGTCCATACAGGGCATAGAAACGCACTCAAGCCATTCGTTATAGTTTTGCTCGCCGATAACCTTGTTGTTCACTGTGTATTTTGTGAATACGGTATTGATTTTGTCCTCTTTTTTATACATAATATGCAGGCTGTCGCTCTGAATACCGCTGTGGAATACCCTGAGTGCCGTACCCATACCGAAATCCTTTTCGATATGCGTAGTGTTTACCGTCACACCGCCGGGGTACTCGTCAAGCCTGTCCTTAGCAAGAGCGGTTTCCCTGTATGTATCCCAGCCGAGACTCTTGATATCATCGCTGTCCTGATAACGGCAGGGAGCAATTTCGGCGGTCATCGTGCTTTCAAAGGGATATTCCTTGTTTACCGCAATATCGATATACTCCTTCGGACAATGATATTCGCCCGCACTTATAACCCAGCAGGTGTGTGCCTCAATCTCCTCCGTTTCGTCAATACAGCGTGCATAGCAGTCCTTGATATCGCCTTTTCCGAATACGAGGTAGTAAAGCGGAGCGGTATTTGTCGGATAACCGAGCGTTTCCTTTGCATATGCTCTCGAATAAGGTCCTACCGAAAGATTAAATTCGGGGTGATAATGATTTACGATATCAAGCCACAGCTGTTTTTCGCATTTCAGGGCAAGCCCTTTTGCCTCCTCGTCATCGACATCGTTTACGATTGAAGCCATCGCAAGAATAGAAAAGGGTATGTAGCACGGACTTGAATATTCCGACGCCATATCACGCCGTGTAAGCGTTTCGCAAAAATCACGGAGGCGTTCCTTTCCTATATTTATTGCTCTTTCGTCATTGAAATATTTTCCGCCTACAAGCGCAACATATGATGCCATCGACGGGAAATTATCATTCACTCCGAGGTAGTCAAAGTCAGGCAGAAGCATTTTTTGGAATGCGTGAGTTTTCTGATAAGTCAGCAATTTATCCTTTGCTTTTTCGGAGAGTAAATCACTGTGACAGTGCAAAATTTTCATTGACAGAAACGGACAGAACGAGCAGTCGGGCAGCTCGCCGCAATCCTCGATCAGCTCGACAGCCAGCTTGATTTTGTCCTCGTCCTTACTCGCCAGAAGTCCCGAAGCACAGAAAAGTGCATACCTTTGTGCAAGCCAGGTTTCCTTTTTCTCGGGCCAATGAAGCCTTACCGCAGGCGTCACTCCATCAAGAAGAAACTCTGCTCTTTCACTTAAATAACTCATTACCGCATACCTCATTTCTCATATGTTAGAATTTTCAGTATAAGTAATTTTATCACGTTTTAAAATAGAGGTCAACACAAATATTGCGAATGAAGTGAGGTATTTTCAACACATATTGCCACAATATGGTCGAAAAGGCTTTTCAAAATTTAAAACGTGCAAGATATGTTGAAAAAAAGAAAAGAAATCACACATATATGTTTAGACAGCGGCGAATTTGACGTGGTATAATTTATTTGAATAAATGATAACAGGAGGCAGAAATGGTGTCAAGAAATTATTTAAAGAAAATATTATGCTGTACATTGAGCCTTATCTTGGTTTTGATGAATACAACCCATATAGCGTTTGCCGAAGAAGCTGTCGGCGGACAGTGCGGAGCGTCTCAGGTTTACTGGAGCTATGCCGATGGTGTGATTACCTTCACGGGAACGGGGCGTGCTATGGGCTACAACGCAGGTGCTCAGCCGTACAAGGATTATTTTGGAAGTATTACAAAGGCGGTTTTTGAAGAAGGAATAACGGGCGTTGCGTCGGGTGCGTTAAACGGTGCGACAGCGCTTTGCGAGGTTGTACTGCCGTCTACGGTAACAGAGATACACGGCAGTGCGTTCTATAACTGTACGTCGCTTGAGTCGATTGAAATTCCAGGTAGGCTTACCGTAATCGGCGATAACGCATTTTTCCTTTCAAAATTAAAGACAATCAAAATAAATCCTGAAAGCCGCTATACTATCGGAAATTACGCATTCGGATACACGAACCTTACCGAGATTCCCTACGGTGCGGTATCGGTCGGTGACCATGCTTTTGATAACTGTCAGGGTATAAAGAGTATGACCGTACCCGAAACGGTGGAAACGGTCGGCGAATATGCTTTCAGAAACTGTGGGTCAATGAATTGGATAAAGTTTCCTGCAAATTGTACGGCTATTGCGGATACGGCATTATATAACAGCTCGAATACAAATCTGGAAACAACAATCCTGTGTCCCTATAATTCATACGCATATAGCTATGCCAAGGACAAAGGCTTTCCCTATTCATTTACCGACGAAACAGCGGGCAGCGACTGGTTTTTCCTCGGCTTTGAGGATAAGGATATAAGCTCGGTAAATGCCGAGAATGCAGAAATTTCACGGATTACTTCCGATAAATATGACGGCAGCGGTGCGTTGTCGGTAACGGGAGCAATCGGCACGGCGGTGAATTTCAAAAAGGGAGTTACATACAGAATTTCAGCGTGGATAAAGACCGCTGATACGGCAGGTGCATACGAGTTCTTTGTTCAAAACGGAGAGGAAAAGACAAGCCTTCCGATAAATACCGATTTAAACACGAACGAGTGGACTTATGTTGAAGAGGAATATGTCGGCAGCGGAGAGTATGTCGGTGTTTCGGGCGGGAATTATCTGATAGATAATTTTGCGGCAGTTCCGCTTTATGATGATGTAATTTGCTCCTATAATATTACAGACTCGGGAACGGTTGAATTTACAATAGCTACGGCCACACCGCAAAACGGCTATTATTACGAAATCAGCCGTGACGGCACGATTTTAGCCTCGGGAACGTCGGAAAGTGCGACCGTAAGCTATACTCCAACAGCGGACGATATCGGGCATACGCTGAAATTTACGGGTGCGGTTGTTGAGGAATATGAAAGACTTCTCGGCTTCTGTGAATGTGAAACGCAGGAAATCGCAAAAGCTTGCGAAGAAGCAGCAGAATATACTGACGCTGGACTTACAAACAGAATTATCAGCGAAGGCTTTAATAGAGAGAAAGAGTATGCGGTGTTCGGCAATCCGACAATAGCCGTTTCGGACGGAAGTGCCGAGGTTACCGTAAACACGAAATACGATTCCCCGAAATTCAGCTTTTCGCCTGTTCTCGGCGAAACATATGAAATAAGTATGCGGATAAAGCAAAATTCGGGAGAGGACATTCCGAGTGCGAGCCTGTTCTTTGAAACAAGCGGTACAGACGATGGTAAATATCTGTACGAAATTATGGAAAACTCAAAAACACCGCTCATATCGGGTGAGTGGACAAAGCTTACCTTTAATTATTACCACGACGGCAGGGCGGTGCTGACGGGAACGGGCGGCAGTCGGTTTGACAGCATCAATATGCTTGATATGAGCGTAAGACTCGGCGACAGTGCAGGCTTTACCTATCTTATTGATGATGTGAAGGCTGTTCCGCTATCAGTTAATTCGGGAATAAGAATTGAGGGCGAAAATACTGTTGGCGAAAGTATGCTTCTGAATTGTCTGTCAGCAAGCGATACCGACGGCTATGTATATACCGTAAGATGCGAGGATACTGTCATAGCAAACGGCTTTACCGAGGACGGCAGAGCAGAAATCCCCGTCCTTGCGGAATATGAGGGCAAGGAAATTACGGCTGAGGCATCAGCGGTTTTCTCGGGCAGGATAAGCAACGTCATTTCCAAGGCAACTGCGGAAATTGAGGGCAGAAAGGATTATGCATTCGGCAAATTCTATTCGGAGCTTATTTCGGGAAACGAGCTTTTGGGAAATATCACATATGAAAACAACACCGACACATACGAACCGACAAGGCTTCTTGCAATCTACTCGGGGGACGGAAAACGGCTCGTTGAGGTAAAAGAGCTTGACGACGGCGAGTTCGACCTCAATATGGAACAAGACTTCGACACAGCAAAGCTGTTTTTGTTCGATAAGGCTACAATCAAACCGCTCGATAATGCAAGCGAGGTTAAAAGAAGCACGGGTTACGTCATTTATGTCGATGCGGTAAACGGCGATGACGGAAACGACGCAAGCTTTGAAAATCCGCTCAAAACGCTCGGCAAAGCACAGGAAAGGGTAAGAGAAATTCTGCCGACTGCCGAAGCCGACGTTTATGTAATGCTGATGTCGGGCGAATATATCCTTGATGATACGCTCGCCTTTACAAACAGCGATTGCAGTGAAAATGCAGATGTTATATATACAACCTACGGCAGGGAGCAGGCGGTTATCTCGGGCGGAAAGCATATTCCCTCCGCCGACTGGGAACTGCACGATAAGGACAAAAACATTTACAGAGCATATGTCGGTAAGGATATCAGAGCAAGACAGCTTTATGTGAATGACGTGAGGGCAACGAGGGCAAGGAGCGAGATTAAGCTTGTCGGACTTGAAAACGGCACTTATGATGAAATCGGACACACAACAACCGACACATCATATCTTGATTTTAAGTATCCCGAGGATTTGGAAATGGTATATTTCCGCGCGTGGACAAACCCGAGATGCCTTGTAGATTCGATATACGAGGAAAACGGCGTTGTTCGTATAAAGATGAACGAAATCGGCTGGACTAACCTAAACAACAAAAATAATTCAAATCTTTATCCGAATGTTCCGAGCTATGCGGAAAATGCTTATGAGCTTCTGGACGAGGAAAGAGAATGGTACTTAAACACCCACGACGGCTATCTTTATTATAAGCCTGCGGTGTTCGAGGAAATGAGTACGGCAGACGTTGTAATTCCTGTTATCGAAAAGCTTGTGACCGTTAAGGGTGACGAAAACGACTTTGCGGAAAATATTACCTTCAAAAATATCGGCTTCAAATATGCAACTTGGCTCAGACCAAGCACCGACATAGGTCACTCCGATTCACAGAACAACAAAATACGTGACGGAGTAAAGGTTGTCTATAATGACGACGGCACCTATGAAATGACGATTGAGAAGCAGGCGGACTATCATTCCGATGCGGCGGTTGAGGTGAATTTTGCAAGAAATGTCAATTTCATTGACTGCACCTTCTCAAAGCTCGGCGGCATAGGACTTAAAATGACCGACGGCGTCAAGGAATTTAAGCTGAAGGGCAACAGGGTGTATGATATTTCGGGCAACGGTATATGCATAGGCGACCCGTCAAAATACTACGAACCCGACACCGAGGACAAATACGTGATGCGTGATATAGAGATAACCGACAATATTATCTATGATGTCGGCGAGGAATTCAAATCGTCGGGCGGTCTGTCGGTCACCTTTGCGAAAAACTGTCTTATTAAGAATAATGAGATTTTCCGAGTTCCCTATTCGGGCATACATATCGGTCATACTCCGACCACCTACACACAGAATTTGCGGATTGAGAATAATTACGTTCACGATTGCCTGAACGAGGAGCTTTCGGACGGCGGCGGTATCTATCACTCAAATGCAACCGCAGGCACGGACGAAAATCCGAATATAATATCGGGCAACTATGTCAGGGATATTATGAACAACGCATGGCGTATTGCATTCGATAACGAAAGCTCGGGGTACAAGGTATTTAACAATGTCGTTGACGCAACGAGAGCCGAGGTTATGAACGAAATCGCTTATAACTGGGCAGGTCTGTGGGAGATATACGACCTTCAGGGTGGTTACGATACGGTTATATACGATAATAACTACGGTACGCACGGAGTTAAAGAGGATTTGACCATAACAAACCATACTGTGTCCGAGTTCGGCGAGTGGAACGAAGAAGCACTCGCAATTATCGCAAATGCGGGACTTAGCACAGAATATGAGGACAAATTCTCCGATATAGTGCGTAAAATCGAAACAGACGAAGGCTATGAGCTTGAAAGCGGTGAAACTGCCGATATCGGTATGCTGATATACGGATATAAGGACAGTATGTATAATGGCAGCTGTGACATATATTTCACAGACGTTGACGAAAATATTGTAAGGGTAACCGCAGACGGCGTTATTGAGGCTGTCGGCGAGGGAGAAACAGAGCTTACATTATACTTTGTCAACAATGACACGTTAATTACAAAAAATATAACAGTCAACGTAATATGAAAGGAGAAAGGAAAATGAAAAAAATTATCGGCAGCGTGCTTTGTACCGTAATGCTGTTTGCCGTATGCTTTTCCTCTGCTGTTTTTGCGGCGGACGTTACAGCAAGCGGTGCGTGCGGAGTTGACGGCAGCGATGTGACGTGGACGTATTATTCTGACGGCAAAATCACATTCACGGGTACGGGTACAATGAAAAGCTACAACAACGGCAGCCAGCCGTGGTACAAGTATATGACAAGCATAACCGAGGCTGAGTTTGGCGAGGGCTTGACACGAGTACCGTCGCTTGCACTCTACGGAGCGGAAAATATGACCTCGGTTACAATTGGCAGCACCGTCACCGAAATCGGAAGTCAGGCATTCCGTTCGTGTTCCAAGCTGGCGGAGCTGAATTTTACACCTGCGACCACCTGTACAATCGCCGATTATGCCTTTGAGCGTGACGGCTTTGTAACGCTTGCCCTTCCCGAGGGTATAACAAGCGTCGGACCGTATGCGTTTAACAATATGCAAGGCTCGCTCAAGCAGCTCTATCTGCCGTCTACATTGCAGACAATCGGCGAAAAAGCGTTCAGAAACGCAGGCAAGCTTGAAAGTGTTTCAATACCGAAGGAAATTACAAATATTCCTGACGACGCCTTTGAAAATGACGGCTTCTCGAGCGGTTATGCTGTTAATTTCAAGGTGGTTAAAGGCTCGGCGGGCGAAACATTTGCGAAAAAGGTAAATTCCCTCAGCTCAAATTACAAATATACATATGAACTGGTGGATTACTGCAATGTTACAAAAAACATTGCGTGGGAAATTAAGAACGGCGTGTTTTCGGTTACGGCAGGACTTGCCGAAAGCTCCGCTAATCCGCCCGAGGTAGCTAACCTCAAAAAAGAGGGCGGACTTCTGGTCGGAGATACAGTTACGCTGGGATATGACTTTACAGGCACAGACGATGCAAGTATCACGTTTATTATGAGCGAGGATACAGACGGAGCTTTGAGCCTTGAAAAGTATTTTGTCGGCAAAAGCAGCATTGATTTGGAGCTTACCGACAGCTTAAAGAGAAAAACGCTGAAAATGATTGTACTGCCGATGGACAAAACGGGTGACCACGGCACGGCAAAGAAGCTTGAAATCGGAACGGTTGTTCCCGAATATGAAATTTCGGCAAAATTTGATACCGTGTGGAGCGACACAATCAAAGCAACCGTAAATTACGAATTTAATAAGGGTACAAAAAATCTCCTTGCAGTGCTTTGTCAGTATGACAGCTCAAACAAAATGATAAAGGTGACATATAACACAGCTGCTCCCGTTGTCGGCACACCCGATAAGCTGACAGTCAGCGAGGCGGCAGATGCGGACGCAGTTAATGCAAAGCTCTACCTGTGGGAGGGTACGGATTTGGTAAATACAACGATGGTATCAGTAGTTGACTTCGTTGAATTAAATAAATAAAGGAGAGAGGAAAATGAGTATCAAGAAAATTATTTCAATTATTCTTGCAGGTGTAATGGCGGCATCGCTTGTATCCTGCGGCGAAGAGCAGTCCTCGTCGGACGGCGTTATGAAAATAACGTGGATGGGCTTCCCGATGGACGCTGACGGCAAGGCGGACGGCTATGTCGAAAAGACTATTGAGGAACGCTTTAACGTCGATATCGAGCCTGTATTTATCCGTTACAGCGAGTACACCGACCAGAAAACTATGATGTTTGCGGGCGGCAAGGTTCCCGACGTAATCTACGAGATGGACCCGTCACACGTTCAGGCGGACGCAGATCAGGGCTTTCTTGCAAAGCTTGATTATTCGAAAATCAAGGAAAAAGCTCCCGATATCTTCAATGTAATCAATGACAATCAGCCGCTTGCGTGGCTTTATTCAAGAGCGGAGGACGAAAACTACGGTATCCCCAACCTCAACTACGCCAACGATAACATAAAAATCGGCGTATGGCGTGAGGATTGGCTGAAGAATGTCGGCATTGACAAAATCCCCGACACCGTTGACGAAATGGGCGAGGCACTCAACAAGCTCACCTACAACGACCCAGACGGCAACGGCAAAAACGATACCTACGGTATGAGCGGCACACTTGCGTGGAACGGTATGTTTATTGACATTTTCGGAGCGTACAATTCATTGCCGTTCGGCTGGATTGAAAAGGACGGCAAGGTTGTTTACGGCGGCTTGCAGGACGAAACAAAGGACGCACTTACAAAGCTTGCCGAGTGGTACGCAGACGGCGTAATCCACCCCGATTTCATTACCGACTCCACCTCGGGTACAGTCAAGGAAAAGTTCGTAAACGGACAAATCGGCTATATCAGCGAAATGGGCGGATATTACGACAAAACCGACGTCAATGCATTCCAGAACCTTACAATGAGCTTAAACCCCGAGGCAGTTATCACAAATGCAGCACCCGTACAGGGCCCCGAGGGACACAGAGGCTCAAGAATATGGGGCTCTGCGTGCCATATTGGAACGTTTGGCAGCCAGCTTGAAAAGGACGAGGCAAAGCTTGATAAAATTCTCGAAATCCTCAACACAATGGTAGCTGACGAGGAGCTTATGCTCAAGCTCAGAATAGGCGAGGAGGGTACACACTGGAAGCTTAAAGACGGTGCTGCCGATATCAGCGAGGGTATCGAATTTATTGCACCGTATGACGACACAATCACAAGAACAAGCGAAGGCTTTGTATATAATTTCGGCTCACCGAGCTTCTTTATGCCCGTGACACCGACCAAGGCAAGCTATGAGAAGTACACCTTAAAGGAAATGACCGAAACCTATAAGGCTGCCGCAAAGGACAGCGTTGGTATGGTTGACGCATTTATGAAGGCGGACACGCTTCCGTCCTCAACCAAGTATTTCAACGATTTGAGAACAAAGCAGATAAAGCTTATGTCCGAGGTAATTCTCGGCGACAAGACTGCCGACCAGTATATGAGCGAATTTAAGGCTTTGTGGGAGCAGTACGGCGGACTTGAGCTGGAGGCTGACGCACAGAATATGCAGAATGTCATCAGCGATATTTACGCAAGTGTCGGCATAACGGAATAAGCTTGACACAGGCTTTTTGAAAGGGCGATTTTATGAAACTACAAAATGCGGAAAAGAAGAAAATTTTCCGCCAAAATCTCGAAAAGAGCTATTCTCTGCTATGGTTTGTCCTGCCCGGTGCAATATTGCTGTTTTTGTTCAACTATATGCCGATGGGCGGACTTATAATAGCATTTCAGGACTACAAAATCGGCAAGGGAATGCTTGCGAGCGAATGGGTAGGCTTACAGAATTTTATTGATGTTTTCACGGGTATGGATTTCTTCCCCGTGCTGAAAAACACAATTGTCATCAGCTTTTTAAAGATTATCTGCGGTTTTCCCGCACCGATAATTCTTGCACTGTGCCTTAATGAGGTGCGGGGCAAGGTGTTTAAAAGCACGGTGCAGACCATTTCCTACCTGCCGCACTTTTTCAGCTGGGTTGTACTCGGCGGTATCATTATGATGCTGTTTTCAACCACGGGACCGATAAACTATATATTAAAGCTGTTCGGTCTTGACGAGAGCATAGTATTTTTCGGTGACGGTACATTCTTTATCATAATGCTTATCGTAACCAATATTATGCAGTCGGTCGGCTGGAGTGCAATCATATATATGGCGGCGATTTCGGGCGTTGACAACTCGATAATCGAGGCGGCGAGGATTGACGGTGCAGGAAGATTTCGTCAGGTAATGCACGTTATTATACCGTCCATTATCCCGACAATCATCACAACTCTGATACTCAATATGGGCGGTATCTTAAACGCAGGCTTTGACCAGATTTTAAATCTGTACAATCCGATGGTGTACGATGTTGCGGATATTATTGATACATACGTTTTGAGAAAGCTCGAGGCGATGGATTATTCGATGGGTACAGCGGTCGGACTCTTCAAGTCGGTCGTATCTATGATTTTTGTGCTTGGAACTAACTATATCACAAAGAAAATGAGCGACGACGAGCTTGGAATTATGTAAAGGAGGGCGGACGATGAACAGATTATCAACAGGAGAAAAGATTTTCCAAATCTTCAACTATATATTTCTGACGCTTTTGGCAATATGCTGTCTGTACCCCTTCCTCTACACGCTTACAATCTCATTAAGCACAGCCGCAGAGGCGGCGAAATCGGGCTTTCATATATACCCGAAGGAGATATCACTTGAAGCGTACAAGGTGGTGCTGAGTAACGAGAGCCTCGGCATAGCGTACCTTAATACAATAGGCAGAACGGTAATAGGAACGGTGCTTGCGTTGGTTGTTACAACGCTTTATGCATACGCACTAAGCAGAAGGCAAATGCCGTGCAAGAAGTTTTTCACAATGTATCTGCTGTTTACAATGCTGTTTTCGGGCGGAACTATCCCGACTTATCTTATCATCAAGAATCTCGGGCTTCTCGATAACAGGCTTGTATATATTCTGCCGTCTGCAATTTCGGCATACAACGTAATCATTGCAAGGTCGTTCTTCATATCCATACCCGAAAGCCTGCACGAATCGGCACTTTTGGACGGTGCATCGGAATTTAAGATTTTCTCAAACATCTACATTCCGCTTGCAAAGCCCGTTGTGATGACGTTGCTTTTGTGGATAGCGGTCGGACACTGGAATGCGTGGTACGACTCAATGATTTACATTACCGACAACAGCAAGATAGTGGTACAGCTTCTTTTGCAGAGAATGGTACAGCAGAGTCAGGCAACCGTAGTCAATACGGGTGCTGAGGGAACTATCGGCGGCAGCACGGTTATGCCTGTCACCATACGTTCCGCAACTATTATGGCGGCAATTCTTCCTATCTTGGCGGTTTATCCGTTTATACAAAAGTATTTTATGTCAGGAATAATGTTAGGAGCGGTTAAGGGATGATGAAGGTAAACAATGAAGAAATTCTGACATCTGTGCTTATCAAAATGAAGGAGGTCAAGGGCGGTATCGACGAGGTATGTCCGATAAGCATTATTGACATCAATTCGTGGGAATGGGCACAGGGCGTCGGCTTGTACGGTATATGGAAGCTGTACAGAACAACGGGCAAAAAAGAGCATCTTGACTATCTGCTCGCTTGGTTTGACAGACATATCGGCAAGGAGAAAATAGAAAAAAATATTAATACCACAGCACCGCTATTAACACTGATTTGTCTTGCGGAGGAGCTTGGCAGGGACGATTATCTGCAATTCTGCCGTGATTGGGCGGAGGCTGTATATAAGGATTTTCCCCGAACGGAGGAAAACGGCTTTCAGCATATCGTGTCGGGCGAGGAAAACCATAATCAGCTATGGGCGGATACGCTCTTTATGACGGTGCTGTTTATGGCAAAGGCAGGTATGGTGTTCGGCAAAAAGGAGTACGTCGAGGACGCAGAATATCAGTTTATGCTGCATATAAAATACCTGCACAACTCGCAGACGGGCCTCTGGTATCACGGCTGGAGCTTCAACGGCAGAAATAACTTTGCAAACGCACTCTGGGGCAGAGGCAACTGCTGGTACACAATCGGCGTTGTGGAATTTATCGAGATGGTAAACCCGCCGAAGTTCCTGCGTGACTATCTCGTATCAGCACTTGTGTCACAGGTTGAAGCACTCAGGAAATATCAGGACGTAAGCGGCGGCTGGCATACTTTGCTCGACGAACCCGAGAGCTACCTCGAGGTATCGGCAACCGCAGGCTTTGCGGCAGGAATACTAAAGGGCATAAAGCTCGGACTTTTAGACAAAAAATACACCGCTATGGCGGAAAAAGCCGTAGACTTTGTTGAGCAGAATATAGCCGAGGACGGCACGGTACTCAACGTATCCTACGGCACGGGTATGGGCGACTCTCTCGAGCATTACGAGAATATCCCCATTTGCCCGATGACCTACGGTCAGGCACTCGCAATCCTGTGCCTGATAGAGCGGTATATGTACTAAGTAAAGCTTGCAGATTGAAAACATTTACATATTCGGTAATTTAAAACGGAAAGGAGGATAACGTTTTTAATCTGTTTGATATAGTATGAAATTTGAAAGGAGAAAATAAAATGAAAAAATTTATCAGCGGTTTATTAAGCATAGTAATGCTGTTTACTGTATGCTTTTCATCGGTTGTTTTTGCAGAAGAAACTGCAGCCGTTGTTGCAAGCGGTGCTTGCGGAAACGATACAAGTGATGTAACGTGGACTCTTTACGACGACGGTTTAATCACATTCCTCGGCACAGGTACAATCAAGGGCTATAACAATGGCGAACAGCCGTGGTATTCCTATATGAGCCAGATAACTGAGGCAGTATTCGGCGAAGGCTTGACAAGAGTACCGCCCAATGCGTTGTATGCGGCGAGCAATCTTACAACGGTTACAATCGGCAGCTCGGTGACGGAAATTTGGAGTAATGCGTTTAATAGCTGTTCAAATCTTGCAACCTTGAACTATACACCTGCTACCACCTGCACAATAGGAGATTACGCTTTTAATGCAACAAAGTTTGCAAATCTTGTTATCCCCGAGGGTGTTACAAGCATCGGACAGTATGCGTTCAATAACCTGCAAGGCTCTTTGAGAAGCGTAGTATTGCCGAATACGCTGACAACAATCAGCTCGAGGGCTTTCAGAAATGCAGGAAATCTTGAAAGCGTTACCATTCCGCAGGAGGTTACAACCATTGCAGCTGACGCTTTTGAGGACGATGGTTATAAAATTGGTTATGATACTGTATTCTATGTGGTTGAAGGCTCGGCGGCAGAAACCTTTGCAAAGAGCATCAACTCAACTAATACAAGCTATGCATATACATATTCACTGGTTGACGGCTGCGGTGTTGCAGGCAATATCGGCTGGGTATTGAATGACAACGTGCTTACAATCAGCGGTACGGGTGCAATCCCTGCATATGATGTAAATACTGCTCCGTGGGCATCCTTGAAGGACGAAATCAGAACAGTACTTATCGGTGAGGGTGTAACAGCAATCGGTGCGAGTGCATTCAAGGGTGCTGCAAACGTAAAAACAGTTCAGCTCCCGAGCACACTTACAGCAATCGGTGCGAACGCTTTTGATAGCTCAAAGCCTATCGCAGTTGTTATTCCCGACAGCGTAACATCTGTTGCTGACGGAGCATTTGCGGACAGCACAGAGCTTTGCGTAAGCACAGCGTCAAGCTTTAAGGATACCGAGGGCTATGCGGTATGGGTGGAAGGTAACTCATATACAAATACATCACCTGCCGCAGGCAGTGCGACAATCAACTATGCTGTTTACAAAAACGGCGAGGAATATACACTCGTTATTGGCGGAAGCGGCAATATGGCAGGTGATTTGCTTTCAACAAATGCACCGTGGTATGCAAACTACGGTGACAAAATAACAACGGTTGTTGTCGATTACGGTGTAACAAGAGTTGCAGGCCGCTTGTTCCTGAACAATAAAATCATTACATCTGTCTCCTTAGCAGACAGTGTTACAGGCATTCAGAGTGAGGTTTTCTCGGGTTGCTCGGGAATAACATCTTTGAATATGTCAAACAGAGTGACAACAGTTGGTTCTCGCGGTTTTTCAGGAATCAGTGTAACGGAAATTGAAATTCCTGCTACAATCACATCAATCGGTGGATACGGTTTTAGTGCTATGGGAAAATTGAAGTCATTGGAAATCCCTGAGGGAATGACAACAATTCCCACAACTGCATTTACGGCTTTAACGTCAATTACAGAATTGAAAATACCAAGCTCGGTAACGACTATCGAAGCAAGCGCCTTTTATAATTGCGGAAGACTTGAGAAAATCTATATCCCGTCGACTTGTACAACTATTGCTGCTGATGCATTCAAGGCGGCAGGTTACTTGCTTGAGGGTTATGTTGCGAACTCAACAACACCCACAACAATCTACTGTACAAAAGATTCTGCGGCATACACCTTTGCAACAACAAGCTCTTATGGTTATCAGTGCGTTGCCTATACCGCAAGCGGTACGGCAGGCGAGCTTGAATGGACGCTCAGCGACGGAGTACTCACAATCGAAGGCACAGGCGTAATCCCCGACTATACGGCAGAGTCTGCTGCACCGTGGGCAGCATATGCTGATAAGATTACCGACATAAGCCTTGCAGATACCATAACAGGTATCGGTACATACGCATTTGCAGGTCTTACACAGCTTACAAAGGTAAATGTTCCTGCAACTGTAACAGCAATCGGTGACAATGCTTTTGCAGGCTGCACCAAGCTTGTTATCCTTGCAGAAATGGATTCTGCTGCAGCAAAATATGCACAGGAAAATAGTATTGCACTTATTATCGGCGGAAAGCTTTCAAATGGTATTGAATGGGGAATTAAGGACGGCGTTCTGACCGTTACAGGTGAGGGTGAAATCACCGAGAAACCGTGGGACGGCAAGGATATTTTTGTAAACGATGTCCACACGGTTGTTGTCGGCGAAGGTATTACCAAGATTGCGGGCAGAGCCTTTGAAAGAGGCGTTGCGATTGAAACTGTACTGCTCCCGAGTACGGCAACATACATCGACCACAGTATATTAAATGAAGCACCCAGCCTTGAATTTGCGGAAATCCCCGCAGGTGTGACATATGTCGGCAGCATTTTCGGCTCGCAGGGTATGAAAAGACTTGCACTGCTGAACAACACCGATACAAAAATCAGCGATATTCTTAAAGATCAGGTTCGTGATGATTTGACGGTAATTGTTACCGCTGAAAACACTGCAATCAAGGCAAATTCGGCAAACAGCGGAATTGACTTTGAAACGGTAAAGGCTAATGGAGCAACCGCTGACGGTATGCTCAGATGGATTGTTACCGAGGAAGGCTCGCTTGATATTTACGGCTCGGGCGATTTGTCAGCACTTGCAGCAGCACCTTGGGCAGATTACGCTTCAACAATTGAGAATGTATATATCCACGAGGGTATCACAGGCGTCGGCACAGGCTTATTCACCGATATAAGCGGTGCATATATCGAGCTTGCTGACAGCATCACAGCACTTGGCGAAAATGCTATTTCAGGACAGAACAATAAGGTAAGAGTTCCTGTTTATGTAAAGGATATTGCAACAGGTGCGTTCGGCACAGGCACAACAATTATGGGCTATAAGAACTCATATGCAAAAACCTATGCCGAAACAAATTCAATCACCTTTGACGAGCGTTCATCACTTAGAATGCTTGCAATCGGCAACAGCTACACAGAGGATATGTGCGAGTGGATTTATAAGATGGCAGACGAAGCAGGTATTGAAGATGTTGTAGTTGCAAATCTTATGTATCCGGGACGTAACCTCAAGGCTATATATGAGCATATTCAGGATAACGATACTGACTATATCTATTATAAGCATACACACTCGGTATCAAGGTCTGTGACCGACAGTGATGTAAATATTCTGCACGGTCTTACAGCCGAGGATTGGGACATTATCGCACTTCAGGCGTGGTATCCCGAGGCTGCTTACGGTCTTGACGGTATCGAAGAGGGCGAGCCAGAATGGCTGACTTATATTACAGACTATATTAAGGCTAATGCAACCAATCCGAATGTAGAGCTTGCCTTCAATATGGTATGGGCACAGGAAAGAGAAGTTTCCGACCACGTAACAAAGCCGACCGACTACGCACTCGGTCATAACAGAAACAACTACGGTGATACAGTAACCGAGTATAACAGAATTGCTGCCCAGACGAAGGAGCATTTCGTTGAGGATAGCACTCTCGGATATACTTATGTATTGCCCGTTGGTACAGGTATCGAAAATGCAAGAACAAGCTATCTTGCAGGTATCAGAGGAACAACGCTTATTGGTCGGAATTCGGCAGGCAACCTTTTGGGCGGTCTTCAGAGAGATTCCTGCCACCTCAACTACTTAGGTAAGTATATTGCAGACCTTATTTGGATGGATATGCTGACCGATGTTGAGATTGACGATATCACTTATACGCCCGAGGTTACATATACGGACGGTACGGAAGTTTTCGACGCAGACGTTGTTGCTGTTGCAAAAGAGGCGGCAAAGGCGGCAGTAGCTAAGCCGTATGAGATTACAGCGTCCTCATCACCGTTCAGAATTATGAGCTATACGGGCGGAAACGCTACAATCGCTGCTTCCAATGTTGTAAGAACTCTTAATCAGGATACTGCAACAGAAGCAAAATCACAGGCGGCAACGGTTGTATTTGCCGAGTACACAGCAGCAGGCGAGCTTGTACAGTGTGTTCCCGTTGATACAGCATTGGTATATGACGAGGAGATTTCAAGTGCAGAGTATTTGTCTAACGAATTTTATGAAACTGCAGAATATACCAAGAACATTATTCCCGACGGAGCATTTGAGCCGACGGCAGGAAATACTGTTAAGGTTATGCTTTGGGATTCATTAAACGGCTTGACACCGCTTGCAGATTGTGATATACAGACAGTAGCGGCAGAATAAGATTATTATATAGCAGGCAGCCGCAGTCTTTGCGGCTGTCTGTTTTACTAAATGGAGAGTGACAATATGAGAAAATACGAGGATTTGAAATACATACACGAAAACACCCTGCCTCCGAGAGCGTATTATATCCCTTACGACACCTTGGAAAAGGCACTTTCGTGCGACAAAAGCAGCTCGGAATACTATACCCTTTTAAACGGTGAGTGGGATTTTAAATATTACAGCCGTGATATCGACTACCGTGATACCGACGTGAACTGGGACAAAATACAAGTCCCCTCCTGCTGGCAGGCTTTGGGCTATGAAAAACCGAACTATGCAAACGCACGCTATCCGTACCCCGTCGACCCGCCTTATGTACCTGACGACAACCCTATGGGTGTGTACAGAAAGACATATTATGCCGACAGCACCGACTGCGAAAGCTACCTTGTTTTTGAGGGCGTCTGCTCGTGGTTTGAGGTATTTGTAAACGGCGAATATATCGGCTGTTCCTCTGTTTCTCATTGCTGCTCGGAATTTGCGGTCAATTTCCGCAAGGGTAAAAACCTGATTGAGGTAAGAGTGAGAAAGTGGAGTGCTCCGAGCTACTTGGAGGATCAGGATATGTTCCGTTACAACGGCATTTTCAGGGACGTGTATATCTTAAAAAGAAACAAGGGGCATCTGCACGATATCGAAATAGACTTTGACAAAAACGGCATTTACTGCGAATATCCGCACAAAATTTTCGATGCTAACGGCAAGGAAACGAGCCTTGACAAGCCTATACTGTGGAATGCGGAAAAGCCGTATTTGTACACCGTTGTGGTGGAAAGTGCGGGCGAGTATATACCGTTTAAAATCGGACTCCGTGAGCAGAAAATAAACGACAGGGGCGAGCTTTTGATAAACGGCGTGTCGGTCAAGCTAAAGGGCGTCAATCATCACGATTCCCACCCACAAAACGGCTACGTTATGACGAAAGAGGAGCTTCGTGCCGATTTGGAGCTTATGAAAAAGCTCAATATCAACACAATCCGCACCTCGCATTATCCGCCCTCGCCCGAATTTTTAGAGCTTTGCGACGAGATGGGTTTTTATGTGATAGACGAGGCAGACCTCGAGAGCCACGGCTTTTTCTACCGCTACACGGGTGCAGGCTGCGACAGGCAATGGCCGTGCAGCATACCCGAATGGAAGGAAGCTTTTGTCGACCGTGCCGAGCGTATGCTTGAGCGTGACAAAAACCACACCTGTGTTATTATGTGGAGCTTCGGCAACGAGAGTAATTACGGCGAGAATTTTGACGCTATGGCGGAATTTTTCCGAAAACGTGAAAATTCAAGGCAGGGAACAAAACGTTTTCTGCACTATGAAAATACCTGTAATGCACCGTCGGTTAAATTTGACGGCGGCTTTGACCCCGATACCGTTGATGTAATCAGCAGAATGTACACCACGATTGACAAGATGATTGAATTTGCTAAAAACGGCGATAAACGTCCGTTCTTCCTGTGCGAGTACTGTCATTCGATGGGCAACGGTCCAGGGGACATAATTGACTACTGGGAAACAATTTATAAATACCCCAACCTTATCGGCGGTTGTATCTGGGAATGGGCAGACCACGTTTATCTTGACGGCGGACAGCCTATGTACGGCGGTGACTGGGGCGAGCTTGCACACGACGGCAATTTCTGCTGTGACGGTATGCTGTTTTACGACCGCACCGCAAAGGCAGGCACGCTCGAAATCAAAAAAGCATATCAGCCGATGAGAACGGAGCTTAACGGAAATGAGCTTATAATACACAATTTATCTGATTTTACAGGCTTTGAAGAATATAATTTCAAGCTGATAATTGAAAATGACGGACAGAATGTTTTTGAGCAAGAATTCACATTGACATCTTCCGATAAAATTGATAAAATTAACTTGGATATACCCGAAACCAAAACAAGGCTCGGTATGTATGTAAATGTGTTTATGTACGATAAAAATGGCTATGAAACGGCGTTTTCACAGCATTTGCTGAAGGACGGCAAGGCGGATAAGGGTGATGATACCCCTGCCGAAATCTGTATTGACGGCGAATATGCGTACATAAAAACAGATAAATCCGACTGTCGGTTTAATATGCACTATGCAAAAATTGAACAGCTGGGCGGTCTTTTAAAATCACCGATGAAGCTGTCGGTATGGAAAGCACCGACCGATAACGACAGGTACATAAGAGAGCAATGGAATACCGAAAATTACAGCAAGCTGTTCGACAAGGTTTACGAGGTGAGCGTTGAGGGAAATAAAATAACGGTAAAGGGCGGCTTGTCCTCCGTTTCAAAGACGGTATTTTTCCGATATACCGCAAGCTATACCTTTATGCACTCGGGCAGAATTGACGTTGTGCTTGACGGCGAATTTGACGATACAAGGACCTATCTGCCGAGGCTCGGCTTTGAATTTGCCGCAAATGCCGCCGACTTTAAATATTTCGGCTACGGTCCGTATGAGTCTTACATTGATATGCACCACGCATCAAGAATGGGACTTTACGAAAGCAGTGCCGAAAAATCATATGTCGACTATGTACGGCCGCAGGAGCACGGAAACCATTACAACACCAAAAAGCTCGAAATCGGCGGTTACACTTTCTCGTCCGAGCAGGGCTTTGAGTTTAATGTTTCCGAGTACAGTGCATATGATTTGGACAGCAAAAAGCATAATTTCGAGCTTGAAAAGAGCGGAGATATTTATGTGCGTATTGATTATAAGGTGAGCGGAATAGGCTCGGGCAGCTGCGGCCCTCAACTCGCAGAAAAATATCAGATGAAGGATAAGAAGGTACATTTTGAATTTACCGTTGAATAGGGAGCTTACTGCCCATATGCCGTTTGCGAAAATTTCGTTGTACCTATCTTTCAGATTGTAATTTATGTGCCTTTGGCACGGAAAGGAAGTATAAATTATGAAAACAATCAAGGACAAACAGATTTTGGTAGGTGCCGATTTTGCAGGCTTTCCGCTCAAGGAGGCGGTTTGCGAGCATTTGCGCAAAAAAGGCTGGACAATCACCGATGTCGGTGTAAGGGCGGATTCCGACCCCGACGACACCGATTTGATGTTCCACAGAGTAGGACTTCGTGTAGGCTCGATGATTGCCGAGGGCGAGTTTGAAAGAGCACTCATCTTCTGCGGTACGGGTATGGGTATCCATATTGCGGCAAGTAAATGCCCGCACGTTCACGCAGGTGTTGTAGAGAGCGTTCCTGCGGCACTTCGTGCTATCACAGGCAACGGTGTAAACGTGCTTTCTATGGGTGCGTTCTATGTTGCACCTGCAATGGGCTGTGATATTGCAGACGCATACCTGAATGCAGAGCTTGGCTCGGGCTATGAGTGGTGGCACAATTTCTACGAGTTCCACAAGCTTGCAATTGACGAGCTTGAAGCCTTTGATTATGAGGAATACAAGGCTAACGGCTTTAAGGTAAATAAGCTGGGAGATTTTCCGCTGACGCTTGAAACCAAGCCTGAGTAATTGGGAGCGTAAAAATGAATATAACAAAAATCTTTACCGAAAAAAAGAATGATTTATGGAACGCAAAATGTCCCACCATTGCATTTTTGGGTGATAGTGTGACACAAGGCTGTTTTGACTGCTATATAAAAGAAAACGGTGAGATTGAAACATATTTTGAGCAGGATTATACATATCACGGATATATCAAAAAGATTTTTGCACATCTGTACCCCAATGTGCCTGTTAATATCATAAACGCAGGAATAAGCGGCGATAATGCGGTTCACGCATCGCAAAGACTTGCACAGGACGTCCTGAAATTCAGTCCCGACCTGACGGTTGTATGCTTCGGTCTTAACGATTCGGGCGGCGGCTTGGAGGGTATTCCCGCATATAGTGAGGCTCTTAAAAAGATTTTCACCGAGCTTAAAAATGTGGGTAGTGAGGTCATCTTTATGACGCCGAATATGATGAATACCAGAATAAGCTGTCATCTGAAGGAGGAAAAGCTGATAGAGGCGGCGAAGGGCTGTATGAATGCACAGGTAAACGGTATCCTTGAAGCGTATCTCGAAAAAGCTAAGGAAACCGCAAAAGAATGTGACGTCCGTATTTGTGACGTGTACGCAAAATGGAAGCTTATGTACCAAAACGGCGTTGATACAACCGAAATCCTCGCCAACAAAATCAATCACCCTACCCATATGATGAACTGGGTATTTGCATACTCGTTAGTTGAAGAGATGATGAAATAGGCTGAATAAATTTCTGCAGCATACCGCTTTGCACAGCTCGAAGTACCCTCGTACGCCGTCGCTGCTTAAAGCGGTAACCTGCGAAAATTACTTGCAGCCTTGGTTTTGTGAAAGGGGGAACTGAAAATGAGAATAAACCTGAAAAAGTGCTTTTTTACAGAAAAAGAGTTTGTATTGGCGGAAAATGACGGTATGAGAGCTGTTGCGTTCAGATATTCCACGGGCGTTGAGGCTTTGCGGATAGAAAACAGCAGCGGTTATTTTATAATCCTGCCGTTTCAGGGACAGCAGGTGTGGCGTGCGGAATTTTGCGGTAAGCAGCTCACAATGAAGTCTATGTTTGACGAGCCTGTGCCGAATACCGAGTATCTGAAAACCTACGGCGGATTTATTCTGCATTGCGGTATATGTGCATTCGGCGTACCGCAGGAGGGCGATACTCACGAGCTTCACGGCGAGCTTCCGAATGCTGAGTACAGGGACGCATATATAGAGTGCGGCGATGAGTATATTGCCGTCGGCGGTCATATTGATTACAATAAGACCTTTGACAGGAACTATACCTTTTCGCCCGAATGCAGATTGTACAAGGACGATTCTGTCTTAAAGCTGAATATTGGACTCGAAAACAGACGCAATGAGCCGATGGAATATATGTATCTGTGCCATATCAATTTCAGGCCCTTTGACGGTGCGGAATTGATGTATTCGGCGGATTATTTACCCGAAAATTTCAAGGTATTCAAGCTTATTTCCGACAAAACACCAAAGGAGCAGGCGGAAAAGCTGCTCAAATATATGGAGGAAATTGAGCAAAATCCCGCAATTCACCACAAAATCGGTGCAGAGGGGGAGATATACGACCCCGAAATCTGTATGGCGGTCAAATATAAGGGCGACAAAAACGGACGTGCATACACCTTGCAGCTTACAAACGACGGTGCGTGCTATGTCAGTCACCCTGTTGACGTTTTGCCCGAGGCAATTCGTTGGATATCAAGACGTGGCGAGGACGACGCTATGGGTATGGTTCTGCCTGCCACGGCAGAGCATCTCGGCTATACGAATGCAAAGAAAAACGGACAAATCAAAATTCTCGGTGCAAAGGAAAAGCTGGAATTTGTACTTGAGGTTGGTTATATCGGCAAAACCGAAACCGCTTCTGTTATGCAAAGGATTGAAAATATAATAAACGGCTGAGGGAAAATTCTATGCAATACTTTAACAAATATGTTTCTAACACCTTGGCGGCAAGCTCTAATCAGGCGGTTTTTCTTGCCGATGACGAAAACAGAATTTATACAAGCCGTGCGTATTATAAAATTTTCGCCAAGGGTGAATATAACTATTCGTTTTTGTTCTCCAATATAACGGACAGCACCTTCGGCGTCAATTCGCATAGAAATTTTGTGTGCGAAAGCTGGACGCTCTGCGGTATGAGAGTAGGAGCGTGCAAGGAATGTGACACCGAAAAAATGACCGAGCCTGAAAAGCTATACACGGTCACTTTTGACGAAAAGTCCGAAAAAACAGTTATGCCCGGCGAGTTTTTTGCCTCCGATGCAATTAAACTGTGCTTTGTGGGCAGATGCTCTGTACGAATTTTTGAAGGGCATTAAGTAAGAAGGGAAAAGGAAAATGTTTTGTAAGGATTTGGAGAGGCTTGTATATAGTACCCGAACTTCTTTTCTTGTTGTTATGAAGCAGGGAAATGAGATAATAATAAAAACAATGAAAAACGGTGATGTTGTTTTTACTGTGGATATGGGCGGAGAATGCAGTGCGGTGTGCAGCATATATGACGTTAAAAATGCATTTAATTTAAAGGAGTGAAAAAAATGATTTTTAAGGATATGGACAGGATTGTATTTGCAGGTGATTCCGTAACCGATATGGGAAGCAGTCAGCCTGTTGGCGAGGGCTTGTTTGATAATACGGGACGAGGCTATGTCAGGGTTGTGGAAAATTTGCTCGCCGTTTGCTATCCCGAGGTAAGGGTTCGTGTTACAAATTCGGGAATAAGCGGCAATACAAGCCGTGATTTGCTGGCACGCTTTGACCGTGACGTTGTTTCGCTCAATCCCGACTGGGTTTCAATTTGTATCGGAATAAACGACGTGTGGCGGCAGTTCGACTCCCCTGCAATGCCCGACCACTGTGTTCTGCCTGAGGAATATGAGACAAATGTCGAGAAGATGATTCTGGCAGTGAAGGATAAGGTCAAGGGTATATTCATTCTGACGCCGTATTATATGGAACCCAACAAAGAGGATAAAATGCGTGCAAGAATGGGCGAGTACGTTGAAATCTGTAAGAGACTTGCTCAAAAATATGCTTGTACACTGGTTGATTTTCAGAAAATGTATGACGACTACTGTTCAATCCGCCATTCCTCTTATATTGCGTGGGACAGAGTTCACCCGAATCAGGTCGGTGCAACCCTGATGGCAAGGGAATTTTTGAAATACTGCGGCTTTGAATATCTTAACTAAAGGCAAAAATGACAATCTTCCGCAAGGAGGATTGTCATTTTCATTACCCGATAAATCAGTTCTTAGCTTCCAAAAGACGAATATAATGATTTGCCTCACGGAGGACGTGGTCAGCCAGTAAGGGCAGGATAATTGATTCTATCTCGCACCGTTGTATTCCGACATTGCCCGCCTGCTTGAAATCCCTGAAACGCAGAGTTTCGCTTAAGGAAGCGGCGGTCAAATCGGACGAGGCAAGGTCATTTCGCCTTTGTGCCTGCTTCAAAAGCTGTTCATACTCCTTTGCAAACGTGTCGGAGGCGTCAATCAGCTCATTTTCCGACGGGTCTAAAAGTCCCCGTATAAACATTGCGTGCTCCATCATAATTCTGTTCCAGAACTGCTCGGTATCCCTCATAAATCTGTCGTTCAGCATACCGTTTTGGAGGGCAACTACATAGCTTCGGTAAAGCTTTGCCTCTCTCAGAATGTGTTCAATCAACAGAGGATAGTTCATTGTAAACATACGGCAGCTTCTTACGTTGTCAAGGATATGTTCCTTGAAATCGATTAAACCGTTCAGTAATTGGATTGCGGTGCGGTTTAATTCTGTTATTCTTCTGTAAAGCTGAGCATCGACTTCGCCGCCGTTGCCCTGAAGCTTCAATTCCGCTTCGGTAATTGCCGTGTTGATGCCTATGCCAGTAAAACGGCTTGTTTGCCTTTCCGCATTCAGTGTAAAGCTGGTGACTACCTCGCCCGAATTAAGAATCTGCTGCCGCACTACGCCGTTGCTCAGCCTGACAACCGCAGCTAGTAAATCCTCAAACTGCACTTTAAACCGCTCGGCTTTTTGGGCGAGAGCGGCATTCGGCGGAGTGAAAGCCGCCTCAAGAAACAATGAATGCTCCTTCATAATACGTGCAAAAAACAAATGCAGCTCAAGTGACTGCATAATATATTCTCTTTGACTTGGCATTATTTATATTCCTTTCTTAGATTTGCATATTTCTTTTACTAAATCAATATATGCAAAAATATGTGCTGCGGTTCATAATAAAGCTTGCTATTTTTATTTTTGAGTAGTATAATAAATACAACATTCCGCCCCATAGAAAGGAAAAAACATTTTATGACTACGTTAATTCTTATAAGACACGGCGAAAGTGCTGCTAACCGTGACGGTATCTTTGCAGGTCATACCGATGTTGAATTGCTGGACAAAGGGATTGAGCAGGCAAAAAAGACAGCAGAGTACATAGCAGAAAACTATAAGGCAGACAAGGTATATGCAAGCGACCTGAAGCGTGCTTATAAGACAGGTGAAATTATTGCTGATTTATCGGGTGTCGGAATAGTTGCAGATAAAAGACTGCGTGAAATAAACGGCGGACAATGGCAGGGCAGAAAATTTACCGACCTTGTTGAAAATTATGCGGAGGAATATTCCTGCTGGCTGAACGATATCGGAAATAGCTGTTGTACGGACGGTGAAAGTGTAGCTCAGCTGGGCGAGCGTGTTTTAGAGGCACTCACCGAGATTGCCGAGGAAAATAATGGCAAGACCGTAGTAATCGCAACACACGCTACGCCTATACGCACAATGCAGTGCATTTTGCAGGGCTTATCTCTCGATGTGATGAAGGATATTCCTTGGGTTTCCAATGCGTCTGTAACCGAAATCACATATGAAAACGGAAAATGGAGTTTTGTCAAGGTGGGCGAGGACAAGCATTTATCGGCACTCAGAACCTCGTTTCCCGCAAATGTATAATATTACAAATAATTTTATGATAAGGAAGTGCTTTTATGAAAATCGGCATTCAAACCAATTCACTTGACAGTGCTTACGGAAGATGGGGAGATGACACATACAAGAAACTCAGGGAACACGGCTATTCCTGTTCGGATTTTAATATGTCAGAGACCGAAACCGAGCTTTATACCTTACCGCAGAAGGAGATTGAAAAAATACTTTTGCACGAAAAGGAGCTTGCTTCACAGGCAGGAATTGAAATAACACAGGTACACGGCCCTTGGCGTTGGCCTGTGAGGGATTCTACCGTACAGGAGCGTAGCGAACGAATGGAGAAAATGAAACAATCCATACGTCAGACAGCTGTTCTCGGCTGTAAAAACTGGGTTATTCACCCCATAATGCCCTACGGCGTGGACGAGGCAAACACCGAATTTGCACAGAAAACATGGGATATGAACCTTGAGTTTATGGGCGAGCTTTTAAAAACGGCAAAGGAATATGACATCACGATTTGCCTTGAAAATATGCCGATGCTTGATTTTTCGATGTCAAAGCCGTCCGATATTCTGAAATTTGTCAGAACAATCAACGACGAGCATTTCAAAATTTGCCTTGATACGGGACACGTGTCGGTATTTAACGATTTGGTGCTTGCTGATGAGGTACGCAGGCTGGGGAACGAAATCCGAGTACTGCACGTTCACGATAATAAAATCAGCAAGGATTTACACATGATGCCGTATTTTGGTGTAATCGACTGGAAAGACTTTGCCGAGGCATTGAAAGAGATTAAATTTAACGGTAGTTTTTCTTTGGAAACTGTACCGCCTGCAAAACTGCCTCCGCAAATTTTTGAGGATATGTGCAAAATTCTTGCAAAAATCGCAAAAGAAATTGTTTCCGATATATGAGGAAAGTGGGAAGAAGAGATGAAAATGCACATCAAGGATAAGGTTATGATGGACAGGGAACAGCTTATAAAGGAAGGTCCGATTACCATAGTCGCATTCGGCGACAGTGTTACTCACGGTGCTCTTTTGAATGAAATCAACTATGAAACGGTGTACTGGAATTTGCTCCGAAAGAAAATTCTTGCGGTCAGAAGCTACGTACCCGTAAATGTGATTAACGCAGGTATCGGCGGTATAGACGCAAAAGGCTCGATAGAAAGAATGGA
>JAFULX010000088.1 GCA_017483065.1 Clostridia bacterium
CCTATGCTTAACCTCAATATGATAGTGCTGGGCGGCTCAGGTACGGGTAAATCACGTTTCCTTGTAAAACCAAATCTGCTTATGTGCAATACATCATTTGTTGTTACAGACCCGTCAGGTTAGCTTGTGCAGTCCTGCGGAATGATGCTGCTGCGTAGGGGATATAAGATAAAGGTGTTTAATATTAACGATATGAAGCACTCGTCAAACTATAACCCTTTCCATTATCTCCGTGACAGCAACGGCGAAATCAACAGCAACAATGTCATAAAAATGATTAACGTTTTTATGGAAAACACAAAGGAAGAAGGAGCTTCATCGGGTGACCAATTTTGGACGGACGCAACAAGACTTCTGCTTTCATCGCTTTGTTTCCTGTTAATCGAAACGGGAACGGAGGAAGAACAGAACTTTGCAAATGTCCTTGACCTTATTCATAAGGCAAAAGTAATCGAGGGCAAGGAAGAAGAAAAATCCGAGCTTGACCTGATGTTTGATAAGCGTAAGGAAGTTGCTCCAAAAGCCTTGTCAGTACAGTATTATGAGGAATTTAAACAGGCGGCAGGAAAAACAATGCAGTCAATCCTCATTTCAACCACAACAAAGCTTCAGCATTTTAAGCTGGAAGATGTGCGTAACCTTACATATACCGACAATATTGAACTTGAAAGTATAGGTGATGAAAAAACAGCATTGTTTATCATAATTCCGTCAACAGATACAACGTACAATTTCCTTGCTTCTATGATGTACACACAGCTTTTCGATACGCTGTATGACAGAGCGATTACTCATTATCACGGAAGGCTCCCTGTTCACGTCAGATTTCTGATGGATGAGTTCCCGAACACGGGCAAGGTGCCAGGTCTGGAAAAGATACTTGCGACCTGTCGTAAGTTTGAAATATCCATAGTAATTATTCTGCAAAACCTTTCACAGCTAAAGCGTATGTACGAAAAATCGTGGGAGGAATTGCCCGGTAACTGCGACACTATGATATATCTCGGCGGTAAGGACCAATTCACCAATGAGTACCTTACAAAAGAACTTGGCAAGGAAACCATTGACCAGCAAAGCATAAATCAGACAAAGGGCAAGCAGGGAAGCTCATCGTACAATAACGCAATCCTCGGACGTGAGCTTGCGACTATTGATGAGCTTTCCACAATGGACAACAATGACTGTATTGTAATGGTGCGAGGTCTGCACCCATTCCTTACAGCCAAATTCGATGTAACAAATCACCCACGCTACAATATGCTTGATGAAGCCGACAAGGAGCACAACACATATTACATCGAAAATGAAATCTTCACGCAGGAAGAAACGGAAATTATTGATTTTTCAGAATTTTACGATGATGAATATGTGGAAACAGAAACCCTTGAAATCGGCTATATAACAAGCAATAACGAGATTATTATCCCGCTGCCTGACCTGATGGAAGATATTCCTGACGAGATATGCGACAGGCTGAAAGATTTTGTTGGTGTATATGCAGCATAAATATAGCGGAGGGTAAAATGATGATACTTAAAGAAAATGCCACAGTAAAGGAAAACCATAGAAATATCTGTGATGGCATTGAGCTCCTTCGTCAGATAAGAGATAGCAGTCTTAAAGCTGTGTTTTTTGATCCGCAATACAGAGGAATACTGGATAAACTTTCATACGGTAATGAAGGGGAAAAACGTTGTAAGGCTCGGAGTTCTCTTGTGCAGATGACAGAAATGGAGATACAGATATTTATTGCAGAAATCGAAAGGGTAATTGCAGACAGCGGATACCTGTTTTTATGGGTAGATAAATTTCATATTGCAGAAGGTATTAAGCTTTGGCTTGAAAATACGCCAAAAATGAAAATAGTTGATGTTATTACCTGGAATAAAGGCAAAATAGGTATGGGATACTGCACACGACGTAAAGCAGAATATCTTGTTGTTATTCAGAAAGAGCCGATACTGGCAAAAGCAACTTGGAAATTGCATAATATACCTGATGTGTGGGATGAAAAGGTTATAAAAAAACACCCTCATTCCAAACCGACAGAGCTTCAGAAGCAACTTATTCTTGCTACAACAGAAGAAGGGGACTATGTTTGTGATCCTGCTTCAGGTGGTTATTCTGTATTTGATGCCTGTAATAGTATAAATAGAAACTTTATCGGTTGTGATATACAATTTGGTGATAATTAAGGAGCTGATAATAATGATTACAACAAGGGAAGTAAGAATAATTGAGAAATCTCTTGAAAAAGGCTGCGATGTAATAATCAAATCAAAAAAGAATGAGATTGTTATTATTGAGCAGAAGCCTAAAATAATCGGACGTGCTGAAAAGTCAGACAAAACAGATAACTAAAATACAATTTAATATATGCTGTACCGAAGCGGCGGTACAGAACAGCTAATGGGGCTAAAAATACAGATGTGTATTTTTACCTCTTTTTTTATGCAATCACCCACGTCATTACCTCGGCAGAAAATAATTTATGAAGAAATAAGAGTGCGTGTAAGTGTGTGACGAAGGTGTACATATACAAATCAAAATAAGTAAAGGAGCATTAGACCAATGGATAAGGGCAAGTATATTTTTGTAACAGGAAGTGCGATGAGTGGGAAGTCAAGATTTGCACTGTCGCAGTTTGCGGAAAATGACAGGGTGCAGTACCTTTGCACCAATACGGATATTGACGATAAAATTCTGAACAGAATTGCTTTTAATGAAAGAAGCAAGGATTTCCGCTGGAATATTATCCGTAATTTCAGTGTGAACAAAACACCTGTAAATTATGAGGAATACAAATGCTTTGTGCTTGATAACCTTGCAGACTGGATTTATCAGCGTACCCTTGAAAAGTTCGGTGCGAGCGTAAGCTATACCGAAAGAGAGTTAAGAGAATTTGTCAAGGAGCTGTGCCATTCCGTAAATATCCTTGTCAATGAAATAAGGAACAGCGGCGGAACGATAGTGGTTATTTCAGCGGAAACAGGCTTTAGTCCTGCACCCATTGATATAACCGATAAAATCTATCGTGAAGTGTTATGCACGGTAAATCAGAGATTTGCAAATAAGGCTGATGAAGCATATTTTTCATTCAGCGGCTTGCAGCTTAAAGTAAAGTGAATATATGGTGTACCGAAGCGGCGGTACAGAACAGCTAATGGGGCTAAAAGTACAGAAATGTATTTTTAGCCCTTTTTTTATTCCCCAAGTTATCAACACTTACGCTGTCAGCCTCGGCAGATGAGTAATAACTGTTTTTGAACAAAGAGTGCGTGTAAGAGCAGGGAGCGTAAAGTGATGATATATAAAAATATTTTAAGGAGGTTCATTCAAAATGAACAAGATTACAGCAGCAGTAAACAAGGCACAGGACGCAGTTACGGAGTTCGGTGCAAGAACAATGGTTAAGGCAACAAACGCAACGGGCAAGCTTATGACAACAAAGGTCGGCAAGGCTATGTTCGCAGTTCCTATGGCGGTATCGGCTTGTTCCCTGACCGTACACGCAGAGGACGCAACCGCACAGGGTATGATTGACGGCATTATGGGTATCCTCGGACCGGGCGTAATCGGTCTTGGCTCACTTGTAGCGGTTGTCGGCGGTATTCAGACAGGCGTAGGCTTCAAGGATGATAACGCAGACGGTAAGACAAGAGGATTCCAGACCCTTATCGGCGGTGCGATTATCGCCGCAGTAGGAGCACTTGTTCCTTCCACAATTTCTCTCGGTGGTTAATAAACGATAGGTAGGGGCGGTTTTATACAGAATCGCCCTTGCCGTGAGAAAAGGAGAGTGATTAAAAATGGCTGAACCAAGCGGTGCACAGAAATTCTTTGAAGCGGCAGTATCGGTAATCGAAAGCGAAGCGGAAGGATTTGCGGGTGTGCTTGACGCAATGGTGTCCTTTGACGTGGTAAGTCAGTGCGGAAGTGCCCTTGATATTTTCACAGCGGCAGGCTCGGCATTGCTCACTTTGTTTTTCTGTATGGAAGCCTTCACATATTGTGCGTCCATTGATTTCAACGGCGGTATCGAGGGAGCACTCCGAATAGCGATGAAGCTTATCGTGAGCCAGCTCATTGTATCGAACACAGGAAACATTGTAGGTGCAGTATCAGAGCTGTTCAGAAGCGTAACCTGCGACTCGTACTCAACAGCTTTTTCGGGAATATCAACAGCTTTTACAACAGCAGCAACGGCGGGAGAAATGGACGGCGGTGTGCTTGACATCAACTATATCTGTATGGGTGTCCTGCTGTTCTTGGTAGTAGCAATACTGTTTATCCTGTTTTCGCTCATCGTCATTACAATGCTTGGCGTAGTTTTTGAAACAGGCGTACTAATTGCAATTTCCCCTGTAGCACTTTCAACACTTGTAAACTCACAGGCTCGTTCAACAGGTATTACTTTCATCAAGAACTTTGCGGCAGTATCAATGCAGTGGGGAGTTCTTTCAGTATGTTTCCTTGTATATACGCAGGTGAGCAACGGACTTGTACTCTCATTTGCAGACGTATCAGACAGTATGCTGGGACAGATAATGCGTTTTGCTACTCCGCTTTTAAGCGTAATAATGCTTGCGGTTATGGTATCAAAGGCAAGTGAAATGACCAAGAGAGCGTTAGGAGGTTAAGCAGATGATAAGAGCAGATATTCCGCAGGACGTAACGGAATACAAGGAACAGTTCTTTCTCGGAATGACAGGCAGACAGATACTTTGCGTAGTCCTTATGCTTGTGCTTGCGGTAGGAACATTCCTTATCGGCAAGAATTTTGTAACAACGGATATTCTTGTGTATCTCATAGTGCTTGAGGTTGCCCCTCTTGCAGCAGTGGGATTTCTGAAATACAACGGTATGGGATTTGAGAAAATCATTGTTCAGGTTGCAGATTTTTATGTAGGAAATCAGCACCGAAAAATCTCATATCTTCCCGAAGAAACGGACATACACGATAAGGTGCGTGAAATTGCACTTTCTGCCGCTGAAAAAGAGCGTAAGGCAGAGCTTAAACAGCGTAAAAAAGACAACAAGGCATTAAGGAAAGCCGAGAAAATTGAAAGGAGGAAAAGAAATGCCCGAAGGAACAAACGAGGTAACAACGGCGGTAACTGCTGAATCAGTTACAACGGTTATCCCGTCAAATGAAGAAGTTATTTCACAGATAGCATCCGAAGCGGTATCGGAAGCTATGGAAAATGCGGGAGTAAGCTTTTCCGAAACAGCAGAAACAAATGCTGAAACCACAGCTTTTTCAACAGCTACACAGATGACGGTTGAAACGGAAACTGTAACCGAAATTACAGAAGCAGAGGTTACGGAAAGCGTAACAGTATTACCGCCCGAAACTGCGGCAGTAGTAACAGAGCCGACAGCGGAAGTAACAACCGTAACCGCTGTTAATGAGGAAACACCACAGCAGCACAGTATCCCTCTGCAGTATATTTTTATCCCCCTGCTTATAGTCATACTTGCATTTGCCGCAATTTTTGTAAAGAAAAACAGCGTGAAAAGCAAGTCGGCGGAGGGTAAATCTTCCGCAAAGGCAAGGGATATTGCAAGACTTGAAGCGGCAAAGTCAGGCAAAGCCAAGAAAAAGGATAAGGCAGATAAGTCCGAAAAAGAAAAGAAAAACCTTTCCAAAAAGGTGCTTGACACTATTCCGTATAAAAAGGTACTTGCGGATAATATATGGTTTTTGGGTAAGAAAATGTATTCAAAAGCCTATACATTCGATGATATAAACTTTAACCTTGCTGATGAAGAACAGCAGTAGATGTATCTTGAACGCTACATTGAATTTATGAATGTGCTTGATGATACGGTTGACTGTCAGATTTGTCTTTGGAACAGCAAGATAAATATGGAGGAGTTCAGACACAGAACGCTTATGAAGCAGAGAGCCGATGACTATTTCAATCTCCGCTTTGAGTACAACAACCGTGTGCTTGAAGAAAACATTAAGAAAGGTCAGAACGCTATTCAGAAGCATATGTACATAACCCTCACAATCAAGGCTCCCGATGAGGAAACGGCGGCAAGAAAATTCAAGTCGCTGGATATAGCAGCGGGGAATGGTTTTAACAGAATCGGAAACACAAATATGCGTGCTCTTACGTCACAGGAAAGAGTTGAAATGCTCAAGGATTTCTTTATCGGTACAAATGAAGAAGCTGTCCCAAAGCTCACCGAGGAAGATTATGCAAAGGGCAGGGATAAGTTGTATTGCTGTCCTGACTATTTCGATTTCAAGAAAGACTACTTTATGTTCAACGATACCTACGCAAAGACAGTGTTTATCCGTGACTATCCCGCAACAGGAACATCGGAAATTTTCACTGATTTGCTTGCAACAGGTATTGAGATTATGATTACCACAAATATCGAAACCTATGATACTGCTGCCGCACGAAAGCTTGTACAGCACCAAATCACAGCGATTGATACGGATATGGCTAAACGTGAGGTAGCCGCAGCACAGCACGGTAATTTCAGCTCACAAATGCCACAGCGTATTAAAAACCAGCGTGACAGTATGGTAAGCGTGTATGACAAAATCACAATGAAAGACCAGAAGCTTTTCCTTACGAATATTCAGATACTCATTAAGGCAAAGTCTTATGAAGAACTTGTCAACAACACGGAAATCATCGAAAGTACGCTGAAACGCTCAGGCTGTGTAAAGGGTGAAATGGCTTGGCAGCAGGAGGACGGAATGGTTGACTGTCTGCCTTGCGGTTATCAGCGTAAGTTCAACTGGCAGAGAACAATGCCGTCGGAGTCGGTAGCAATTTTTATGCCGTTCAATGTAAAGGAAATGCAGATGAACAATGCAACATACTACGGTCTTAACGTGCTGTCGCATAATATCATTACATTTGACCGTATGACAGGACTTATAAACCCGTCAGGCTTCATTTTAGCCTGCCCCGGCTCAGGTAAGAGCTTTGCGGCAAAGCGAGAAATGATTGATGTGTTCCTGCGTGATCCGAACGCAGATATTCTTGTAATTGATCCGGAAAGAGAATACTGGAAGCTTGCAGAAGCTTTTGACGGTACTGTTGTAAAGTTTTCCAACGGCTCAAAGTCATATATCAATCCATTTGATTTTGACCTTGCACTCCTTGACGATGATGAAATTGATATTATCGCTGACAAGTGCCAGCTTATCACATCATTTATCAGTTGTATGGACAGCAAGCACCCATTGAACGCACAGGAGAAATCCTTTGTTGACCGTTGTGTAAGAAAGGCATATATCAAGTCAGGTGTACTTGACAGCCTTGATCCAAAGGATATGCCTACATTGGGGACTTTTTATGAGTGTATGAAGGCTGAAACGGAGAATATCAGCAAGGAAATGAAAGATAAACTTGTCGTAACCATTGAGATGTATGTAAACGGTTCGGCAAAATATTTCAACAATCAGACCAATATCGACACCGACAACCGTTTCATTTCATACGATATTCGTGACCTTAACGGCAACCTTAAAACGCAGTCAATGCTCCTTATTCTCGATTATGTATGGAACAGACTTTCACGAAATCGTGATTTGGGACGTGCTACATACATTTATTTCGACGAAGCACACTTGCTGTTTGCGGACGAATACGCACTTGACTATCTCCGTATGCTTTGGAAACGTGCGAGAAAGTACGGCGGTGTTCTCACAGGTATAACACAAAATGTTGAGGACTTGCTGAAAGATGATAAGTCACGTTCTATGCTGTCAAACTCCGAGTTCCTTGTACTGCTGAAGCAGAATCCGACAGACGCAGCAAAGCTTCAGGACATTCTCCATTTTACAGACAGCGAAATTGCTTATGTAAATGACACACCTGCGGGACACGGTATCCTTGTCCTTGGCGGTAAGGATAAAATCCCGTTCTATGACGAGTTCCCGAAGGATACGGAGCTGTACAGCAAGATGACCACAAATTTCTCCGAAACAGCCAAAATGCTTGAAGCGAAGGCTGGCTAAAAATCCATTCCGCTTAACAGCGGAAAGTATTAGGAGGCACGTATGGAAAATACGAAAAGCGAAAGAAATGTTGTCCTGCGTGACCGCAAAACTTCCGTGTTTGCAAGGAAGAAATTTACCGTAAAGAAGAACGTCCGCAGTGTTCGTGATACGGATACTGCGAATGTTCCCGACGGTATAAAAGAATCGCTGATTAAATCATTTCACGACACTCTCAATGGCGGATATTCGAGTGTCGGAAATGATGCCTTCGGCTTTAATCAGCGTTTCCTCAAATCCACGGAGCAGGGCAGGAGTGAAAACCCAAAGGCAAAAACCAAATCTGTATTGCATAAAAACAATGCGGACAAGAAAAGAGCTAAAAGGGCGGCATATCTCAAGGAAAGTATGGAAAGGGACATAGCCGCTTCTTACGCTGAAAATTATGAAGAAATCCCACAGGAAACGGATAATCATACAGCAGATGAAATTGCAGACAATCCGATTGAGGATAAAGAACAGTTCAAGAGTCATTTCCTCGGCAACACTTCTTTTGCAAGTGAAAATACCCATAAGAACAGCCTTGACGATGAAAATGTGCGTAAGGCGTATAAGGCTAAATTAGCCGAAAAGCTTATGAACAAGCGTATAAATGCCGAAGCCAGAGCACGGGCACAGACAAATGCGGTACTGTGGTCTGCTGAAAGGGCGAAAGCGGCGGCAGAATTAAGTGCAAAGGCTGATATTGCCGTAAGGGATAATGTTATCCCCGGAGCTGAAATGGCGGCAGAATATGTTTCCGCAGTAAAAAGCGGTGACGCAGCAGCTATGATTACACAGCCTGCCGTAAGCATTGTAAAAAAGCACCTCGGCGGTACGGGGAAAGCTTTTGACAATATTTCAAGTGCAGCAGGTACAGTAAATTCAGCCGACTCCGTAGGCGGTGCGGCGGCAAGTGTAAGTGTAAATCTTGCGGCAGGCAAAATAAAGTCTGAATTGTATGAAAGTGCCTTTAAGCCTTCCGATGAAAGAATACGGGAGCGTATGGAGAAGAAATTTTACCATATTGACCGTAATACTGAAAAGAAGGTGCAGAAAATTGAAAAAAGGAAAGAGAAAATTTCTGATGGCAATGTTTCTGAAAAGGAGCTTAAAAAACTTGAACAAAGCAGGGAGAAATATCAGAAGAAGCTGGCAAGTCAGCAGAAGGAATTACAGCGTAATCAGCAGAAGAAAATATTTATCAAACACAATAAAAACAATCCCTCTTTTGTGGGAAATAAGCTTGCAAAGAAAACAGTACAAAAGGTAGGAAAGGGAAAACTTATGTTAATACTCGGATCAGGCTCAGGCTTTTTTATGGTTATTCTTATTATAATCATACTGCTTATGATAATAGCTTCATTATTTTCCTGGATGACACCTTATGACTACTCACTTGCAGGTGATGAAAGTGAAGAACCTATCGTAGAAGCCAAAACCAATGCTGAAATCATAGACGGATATGCTCTTATGATACAGAACTATATGGATGTAACTCAGGCTTATTATTATCTTGTTTACGGTGATTGGTACGGTGGTGTTTATGCTTATCCTCCCCCGGAGGAAATGCTGTCCTTTGCAGAATATTTTGCGGAATTTCAGGAAAAGATCATTCGTGATATTCAGGCAAAGTATGAGCCTTTATTTGCAGCAGCTACTACTCCCGAACAGGCACAGGCAATAGCAAGAGCAATGTCACAGGAAATTTCAGCAGCTCTATCTGTTGCGGCAGAACAGGCAAGAGCTGAATACGAAGCACTTATGGAGGAACTGGATGATACAATGACCTCTGATGAGAGAAGATTGCATTATGAAGTGTTTAATAACGGCGGTACAAATGGTGTAAGAGATTCAGGTGAGTTCACAAACAGACCTATAATCGGGACAAACCATTTTGATGATTATGAAATTGACAGTGAGATGTCAGCTGAAGAAATGCTTGCACTTACTGCTTTGTATAAGGCACTTAAAAATATGCAGGAACCCGAAGAAGATGCAGAAGTTGTATATAACATAACCCCGCAGGACATTATGGACCTTATCAATGATACAGAGTTTATAACAATAAGTGCTGAAATCACTGAGGGAAACAGTTGCAGCGGTAATTGCAAACGTATGATTATGGGTGATATTGAATCAGGCTATTACTGGGTATATTACTGTGACAACGACCACAGAAATTTAAGCGGAGCTGTTGAACCCTGCAAAACAAAGGAAGAAATGATAGAGAAAATTCTGTCACTGACAAATGCAGAGGAAAATGGATTTGATAAGGATAAATGTACTGAAATGTATGACGAGTATATTGAAGTTATCAAAAAAGAGCTTGATTTAACCGAATCCGATTACCGAAAGTTCGGTGCAGACGATAATGAGAGAGCAATGAAGTTTTATGAAATGCTCATTGATCCAAACAAGGGAGAGATACCGAACAATTATTGGACGGTAAACACTCCTTTACCAGATGATGAAAGTGAGGAAACCGAAGATGAACAAACTTAAAAAGTGGCTGTCGGAGAACAAAGATAATCCCACGTTCAAGCATACAGTTTTAATCGTAGTGCTTATTATTCTTGCAATAGCAGCACAGCTTTTTGATAACTGGCGTGATACCTGGGACACAACGGAAACTGCATCTGAAATTGTTGCAGAAGAAACAGAGGACAAAAAAAATACTGTTGTCGAGATTATCGACAACAGTAAGGGACATATCATTATGCTTGTAATTACGGGTACTGCTCTTGCAGTGGTTGAGTACAAGAAGAAACATAAGATTAAGGAAAGCAAGTGAAATCAATCGTCATAGTGATAACGGCAGGAAACGATACATAATTCATCGTTTTCTATATTATAAACTATGCGGTTTACATCATCAATTCGTCTGCTCCAAAAGCCTTGAAAGTTGTATTTCAACGGTTCGGGCTTTCCGATACCATCAAAAGGATTTCGGTCAATGTCTTTGATGAGAGCGTTAATGCGTTTGAGAGTTTTCTTATCCTGAGTATGCCAATACATATAATCTTCCCAAGCTTCATCGGTAAAGATTTTATTCATCGTCATCCTCCTCAATCAGATCGTGTGCTTTAGCGTGACCTGAACGGAGCTGTGCAATGGAACGTTCAAGGTGAGCAAGGTTAGATTTGCTGTAAAAATAATCGTCAGGAGTGTTGTGAAGTGAAACTGTAAAAGGAAGTCCTTCGCACATAAGTGATTGCTTGATGAACATAGTAAATGCGGTAGTCATATTCAAACCGAGTGAATTAAAAAGCTGTTCAGCCTTACGTTTATCGTCAGAGTCAAGACGCATTGTTACACTTGTTGTTTCTGCCATAAAATCATCTCCATTCATAGATAAAAACATTACCTTACATTTATATTGTACACAAAAACGCTTACAATGTCAATACTATGTAAGAAAAAACAGAAAGGAAATTTTTATGAAACTTATCATAAGTGAAAAGCCGTCAACGGCTAAAATCATAGCTCACGCAGTAGGAGCGAGAGAAAAGATTTACGGTGAAGGCAAGGAGTTCTGCTATAAAGGCAACGGCTTTTATGTTGTAGGTGCAAGAGGACATATTTACGGCGTAGGTATGCCGCGGGATTACGGTTACAGCAAGTCATACAAAATGGACGAACTGCCTATGTTCCCGGAATTTGAACTTTACCCCGCAGGAGAGGATACCGAAAATCTGCGTATCCTCATTACACACCTTATCAATCTTCCCGAAGTCGATGAGCTTATCTGTGCAACAGACGCAGGACGTGAGGGTGAGCTTATCTTCCGTCACATCTACAACGCAAATAACTGCACGAAGCCTGTAAAAAGGCTCTGGACTAATTCTATGACCGATGAAGCCATTACAAAATGTATGGCAAATCTTCCTCCCGACAGCGATTTTGATGGCGAATACAAGGCGGCACTTGCAAGAGAGCAGTCGGACTGGATAATCGGAATGAATTTATCCCGTCTTTACGGTCTGAAGGATAATTACACACATCGTATCGGACGTGTAAAAACTCCCGTGCTTTCAATAATCGTTGACCGTGACAATGAAATTTCAGCGTTCAGCAAAAAGACTACATACCGCCTTGAAATGCCTAACGGAGCTGTTTCCGAAACAGAGTATTCCACTAAGGAAGAAGCGGAGTATGCGAGGGTGAAATGTACAGGCAAGAGTGTGAATGTTCTTTCTGCCGTAGCAGAGGAAAAGCACACAAACAGACCGCTTCTCCATAGTCTGACTACTCTCCAGCAGGAAGCTAACAGGGTGTACGGATTTACTGCCAAGCAGACACTTGAAGCTGCACAGAATTTGTACGAACAGAAGCTTATAACTTACCCCCGTACCGATTGCAACTATGTTTCCGAAGATATGCGAGGACAGATTGAACGTGCTGTAAGTGTGATGAGAGAACAGACAGAATATTCTGAAAGAGCACACAAATTACTTAACGCAGGACTTAATCTTGACAAACGAGTTATCAATGATAACGCTATGAACGGGCACGACCACCACGCAATTATCCCCGAAGCAACAATGACGGCTCTTGACGGCTTAAATGATACAGAGCTTAAAATTTACGGACTTGTGGTAAACAGGCTGCTTTGTGCGGTAGATAAGGAATACAGATATACCGAAACCGATTATGTATTTTGGTGCGAGGATATAACCTTTTCCCTCAAGCGTGAAAAGATCGTTGAAATCGGCTGGAAGAAGTATGACACAGAACGTGCCCCAGTGGGGCACGAAACAGAAAGCTATACAGAGGGTACTACCTTTACAATGGAAAACCTTACTGTCAAGGAGTGCGTAACAAAGCCGCCAAAACATTTTACAGACGCAACCCTTCTTTCTGTTATGAATAATATCGACAACCGTATTGACGATAAGGAGCTGAAAACAGCGGTAAACGGCAAGGGTATCGGCACAGAAGCCACAAGAGCAGATATTATCGAACAGCTTGTTTCGGCAAAGTATGTTGAAAGAAGCGGAAAGAGCATTATTGCAACAGAGTTCGGTAAGTCTTTTATCGCTTCAATTCCTGATACGGTAAAGTCCGTAGAGCGTACTGCGGAATGGGAACAGGTTTTCACAAATATCAAGGAAAAGGGTATTAGTGCAGAGCCTTTTATGAAGGATGTTAAGGAATTTGTAAAGGGTGTTATCGAATATGAGAACAATCCCGCACGTCACAGACCTTCCGTTCAGATACCCGAAGGCAGTGGACCGCAGAGAAATTCAGTAGGTGTTTGTCCACGTTGCGGTAGGCAGGTTTATGAGGGTAAAACAAACTATTACTGTGAAAGCGGTAAGGACGGTTGTGGCTTCACAATTTGGAAAGAGCCTATGTTTTTCAATGACGTTATCACTCCCGAAAAGGCTGAAAAACTCATCAAGGGTGAAGTTGTTCCGCTTAAAGCAACAAGCAAGGAAGGTAAGCTTTACACAGCAGATTATAAGCTCAACTATTCAGGCGAATATGTAAATTTTGAACGTGTTAAGGAAGAAAAGGTTGCAGTAGGCAAGTGCCCAAGGTGCGGTAAGCAGGTATTTGAGGGCAAGAGTAATTTTTACTGCGAGTCGGGAAAAGACGGCTGCGGTTTTACCCTCTGGAAGAATGATAAATTCAACGGCATTACCGTTACTGTTGAAAATGCAAGAGATTTGCTTGATGGAAAGGTAATAACCAAGACCAAGAAGAAAATCTCAGGTGAGAAATTAAAGGTAAATTACAGAATGGTTGATACAGGCAAGTATATCAATCTTAAATCAGAGGGTGATTAAATGAGCATTTATACTCAAATCGGCAATGATGTAACCGTTATAACGAATCTGACACGATATGCAATTATTGCAAAAATTTTCGGTATAGAACTAAAGCTTGATGATGTAAAGGTGCTTACAGATAAGATGAGAACCGATATTCGCATTGATGAATTCAATGAGGGTATCAACAGACTTGTGGTTTTGTATGGAGCAGGTTTTATAAACGAGGACACGTTTTGTGTTATGGCGAAAAATGCAATGCTTCACATTGATGACCTTACCGCAGCAGAAAATCTTGTCATTTCACAGGCTAAAAACGAACCGGAAGATAGAATAACACCTGAACTCCTTACAAATGCACTTCGTTCAGCTGCATATTCAAAAAAGTATCAGGAATTTGAAAATATAAGCTTTGATGAAGCCTTGCAGATGACAGAGCTTGCACACGTTGAAATAGTTGACGGATGTATGAGAGCAAGGAATAAGGAGTTCCTTGAATTTCTGATGAACATTGGTGAGCCAATGGGAAATATAAATGATGACCAGTGCAGTGTGGAAAAAGAGGAAAAAACCAATATTGAACAGCTTATTCTTGATGAAAACAGTACCACAGATGAGTTTCCTGTCATATTCGATATGAAATCGGCAGCAATATATTCAAAGCTTTTTGATAAAGCGTATGGCAGGGACTTCATTCTGTACGCAAGGAAAAAGAAGATGAAGCTTGATTTCAACTGTAATGATGAATATGAAAAATTCGTCAGAATGGTAAAGCTTCATTTTGAAATCCGTCACTATGAGCGTATCCGTCAGATTTGCGGAAGAAAGGTAAATTGGTTTGATTATGCTCCATCGGTTGACGGAAATATATCAGACAATTTAAGCAGCCTTACGGAAATGAAGCCTGTTGACCTTGATGTAGAGGAAGAATACGCAGATGATGAACTGCTGGAAAAAGCGGTTGCGAAATATGCACGAAATCTTCCATTTGGTGAGGATACCGTTTTTGAGGTATTCCATAACGGCAAGGTAATTGTGGGTGTGTTAAGGAACAAGAAGTTTGCGGAGATTGACAGCAAAGCTTTTCACTCCCAGCTTTTCGATTTTAATAAGATTTGGGGCATTATTCAGATGTGTTCCCGTGATGGACAGCTTAAAAAGCAGGGTGAGTGTATTGTAATTCCCGAAAGTGTGTGGAAGGAAATCGCACCCGAACAGCGTGAATATGCAGACAGGCTTATTAAGGAGCAGTATCACAGGCTTGTGGAACATAGAAAGGCAAATAAGCTGCTGCAATCTTTAAGTGATCTTAAAGCTTCGGCAGAAAGTGCAAAGAAAATCAAAGAAGCAGGGGATGCAGAAAAAAAGGCAGCAGAGCAAAAACATATACAGGATAAGGAAAACCGACCTGCAGGTGTTGAAACGTAGAAAGAAGGTGAGTGAATGAAAGTTTTTATTAAAGAATACTGCCGTGATGTAACAATCAGGATTTTCGGTATGGATAATGAAGAACGCACAAAAGAATTTTTTGATAAATATTTTTACGATGTGGATGGCGTTGAAATAATGACCGATGATGAACGCAGTGAGTATTTATCCGAAGCAGAATATTCCATTGAAAAAGCGGCACAGTTTGAATATTTTGCACAGCATATCGGTGCTATTCAGACTGCTATTGACCTTGTTGCCGTAGCTCATATTTACGGCAGAGATAATTACCTTAATGAAGAAAACTATATTGTGTAACGGAGGTATAACAAGATGGCAGATATATCTATTGAAGAACTGCTTAAAAGAATAGAAGAACTTGAAAAGCATAGTTCATCACTTGAAAGCAAGTTTGAGAACCTTGAAGAACAGGTGCAGACCATTAACCGTTTCATTTCTGCTATTACCGAAGCACAGGACTTTGAGCAGACTATGACGGAAATTGAAAGCGTTACAAAGCAGCTTACTGATTGCGAAAAGGCTACATTTTATTGCTATGACAACAGCAATGATAAATTCTTTTCTCACGGAGATTACCGTAACTGGCAGGAAGAACAGATCGCAGATGAACTGCGTGGTGCGTTTGAAAGCGGAGAAATTATGTCAGACAGTAAAGAAGCAGTTATTCCTCTTGTTTCCGCAAACGGTAATTCTCTCGGTGTTATAGTTGCAGAAAAAGAAAGCGGCTTCACTCCTGATGACTATAACAATTTTATAAAAGGCGGACAGGTTGTAAATACTGTTGAGCTGGCGCTCAAAAAGGAATTTGAACACCAGGGCAGAATTACAGATGAGCTTACTCACCTTAAAAACAGACAGGGACTTAACGAATACCTTGCAAATACCCTTGTAGGCAATATCAACAGCGGACGAAGCGTAAACATTTTGATGATTGATATTGATCATTTCAAGAGCGTGAACGATAACTACGGACACGACGCAGGTGACGTTATCCTTAAAGGCGTAGCGGAAGTATTGCAGGAAGCTACAAGAACAGGTGCGGACTGTGCGTTCAGAATGGGCGGTGAGGAACTTGTATGTATTCTTAACTGCACACCTGAAGAAGCGGTTGACGTTTCGGAACGTCTGCGTGTGAAGATTGAAAACACTATACATAATATCACACACAATAATGAGCCGGTTGAAGTAAAGGTAACCGTTTCAATGGGACTTCATAATATGTCACCCGAAATGGAAATGACCGCTGAAAATGCAAGAGCCGTATTTGACAGTGAGTTCAAGTATGCCGATGAAGCAGTGTACAAGGCAAAGGAAACAGGAAGAAACAAGCTTATCTGTTCTGATGAAAAAATGTTTATGTCATACCTTGCATTAAAGTCGGCAGAGCTTTTATGCGGAGAGGACCGCAGTAATATTGATGAAATCAAGCAGGCAACGGTAAAACTGCTTGTAGATGACAAGGATATTGGTACAGTTGTTGAAGCATTACAGACTTATGCAGAAGAAAAGCCTGAACTTGCAGAGATGATAACAGAGCTTATATCCAAGATAAATGAAACAGCATATAAAATTGATGAAAAACAAACGGAGGAAACAGAAATGAGTTACGAAAGCAGAGCACCTAAATATTATAACAAGGAAGTATTTAAGGGAATTGAGAATAAGACATATCTTAATACGGATGCTTCAACAACATTTCAGATCGCACAGAGAGCAACGGCAGCTAACATTGAATTTTCTGCAAAGTATGACGGTGAAAAGTCGGCGGTTACACTTGATGGTGTAAAGGACAGATGGTTTATCGAAGCTGTGAAGTCTGAATTTAATGTTACGGAACAGTCAAGTATTACCCCTGAGCGTGGCAGAGCAGCCTATACACAGGAAAATACACATTACGGACGTGAGCAGACACAGCAGAGCAGTCCTGCATATTTCGGACGTCAGCCTGAACAGCCGAAGCAGGACAAGGGAGCTACATATTTCAACCGTGAAGGCTTTAAGGATATTCAGAACAAAGAATATATCCGTACAGACGCAAAGACCGCATACACAATTTCGCAGGAGGCACAGAAGTTTGGTATCGAACATTCCGTAAAGTATGACGGTGATAAGTCAGCTGTAACCCTTGACGGTGTAAAAAGCAAGGATTTCATCGAAGCTGTGAGAAAGGAATTTAATATTACCGAAACTGAACGTCAGGAAAAGAAGCCGCAGAGAGCACCCGCATATTTTGGCAAGGAGCAGACACGTCCTGCACAGTACCGCAGTGAAGCTCCCGTACAGAGAGAAAGCTCATATTCACAGCCCCAGCAGAACAGAGAGCCTACATATTTCAATCGTGAAGGCTTCAAGGATATTCAGAACAAGACTTTTATCCAGACCGACGCTAAAACAGCATATACCATTTCAAAAGAAGCCGCAAAGCACGGTATTGAGCACTCCGCAAAGTATGACGGTGAAAAGTCCGCCGTAACTCTTGACGGTGTAAAAAGCAAGGATTTTATCGAAGCTGTAAAGAATATGGCTGAATGGGCAGACAAGGTGCAGATAAGAGAAGCACAGAGTCAGAACAGGGGCAGAAATAACGGAGCAAGATAATTATGTTTTATTCCGATGAGCAGATAGAAAGGGCAAATGCACAAGGGATAACGGAATATTTCAGAATGAAAGGCTATTCCTGTGAGCGTGAGGGCAGAGAAACCCATATACACGGATTTGGTGGTTTAAAAGTTAAGGACAGCACACAGGAATATTACATACATTCCCGTCACGTCGGCGGCATAGGACTTGTGCATTGCCTGATGAACGCTTTTGATATGACATTTCCCGAAGCTGTAAACGAAGCTCTCAACGGAGAAAATCCAAACAAGGATTATGCTGTCGGAAGAAAAAGTATTTACGCTCCCAAGCCTGTCGAGGGAAAAAAACCACTTGTAATTCCGCCAAAGGCTGAAAATAACAGACGGATATATGCGTATCTGATGAAGGAAAGAAGCCTATCACCCGCCGTTATTGACGAGCTTGTAAAGGCTGGATTACTGTATCAGGACGATAAGGGTAATGCTGTATTTCTTCATCGCAGGGACAATGCTCCCTGCGGTGCGGAGGTACACGGAACGGGAAGAAAAAAGTATGCTGTCGGTAATACCAAATATACGGATATTGAGGAAAAACGGATTTTATCAGTAGAGCCATACGAAGCGGAAATGCTGGAAAGAGTATTTTCAGATACAAGTCTGAACTTTGCGGGATATGTATACCCAAATGAAGCCAACATTATTTCCGATAGTGAGAATTTCAGAATATTATCAGACCTCATATCCCTTGTATCAGATAACAGGTATGAAACACCCGAAATACAGCAGACCGTAAGAAAAAAGCTGAAAAGCTATAAAGGAGTGTCGCAGGGCACAACCGACTCATATTTTCAATATGACAGAGGGATACCCGATAAAGCGTATGTGTTTGAAAGCTCCATAGACCTTATGAGCTTTATGCAGCTTTATCCTAAAGAAAATAACTGTAAATTCGTTGCAATGGCAGGCTTGAAGCCTACTGTTGTAGAAGATTTGCTGAATAAAAATCTGACCGTTATTCTTTGCGTTGACAATGACAGTGCAGGCAGTAAGTTCAGAAAAAGCTTTGGCGATAGATGTCTGGTTGTAACAGACTGTATAAAAAACGGAGTTAAGGATTTTAACGAGCTGCTGCAAATGCGTTTCCCCAAACGTGACTTTTACAAAGCTGTCGGAGATATGGTGCAGTGGAGCAGACAAGTTATATCCAAAGAGAGAGAAAAGGAGGTGCGGAATGGTACGCACAGAAATAAATCCATATAGGCGGAACATTTCCGTCACCGAACAGATAAATGAGCTTGGAGAGAAAAGAGCAAAATTTGTACAGCTCCGACAGGAAAAACAGTTGGAGCTTGACGTTATAAACTCGGATATTTCAAGTATTGAAGCACAAATTGCAAACATTCTTATGAGAAAAAGGAGCAGAAAGAAATGAACGCTGATGTAAATATTAAGGCTGATATTATTCAGCAGACGGAAGAAAAGAAGCCTGTCAGCAAGAGTGATAAGGTTGCCGAAAAACTGAACGCTCTCCGTGAAAAGCTGGGCAAGGCTGTTGAAACACAGACCGCCGCAGAAAAGAAAACAAAGGATATAAAGGGCGAAATCGCAAAGTGCGAAAAGCTCCTTCACGATGAAGAAGTCAGACAGCTTGACGCAGTATGCAGTGCAAAGCAGCTTACATATCGTGAAATTACCGCCTTTATTACAGCGGTTACAGATAAGATGACAATTTACGAAGCAGCAGAGCTTCTTGATTTAAGAATAAGAAAGGCTGATTAAAATGACCGATAAAATACATATTCAGGGCAGAATAAGCGAAATGCCTGTTTCAGAACGCAACAGCGGATATACGTTTTTTGTAATTCCGCATAATTCAGATGAGCCTGTTAAGGTAGTTGTACGCAACGGAATGGGACTTACAAAGGGATACAGAAGCGGTGACAAGGTTATCGTATCAGGCACAAGTGCAACGGCAAAGATTATCGAGGACGGTTTTGTAAGGTGCAGAAAAATTGTCCGTGCAGAAACCATTATTCTTATGCCGCAGAGGGAGGGAATATAAATGACCGAATATATCAACAAAGACTTTTACAAGGCTATTCCCCCGCAGGAACGCCATTATATAAATCTCAACGGAAACAACATCAACGCTGTTATGGACAAGCTTAACAGCGAGGGTATTGTTTTTTCTGCTACAATAAGCAATTACAAGAATGTTGTTACCGTTCATATTGCAGACCGTGAGAGAGCTTCAGCTATTGCCGCAGAATTTTCTGCCGCAAAGTCAGCTATGGTGAAGATTATCGGTAATACAGAATACAAATATATTTCCGATAAAAGATACATCAATATGGACAGAGAAACTGCATTAAAGGTTGCGGCGGTACTGTCAGGTGATAATAAGAGCCATTTTTCGGGACGTATTGTAGGCGATAAGGCTACCATTACCGTAAGCGGAGATAAGAACGCTGTTGCAGTAAGAAGAATTTCAGAGAACATAAAGAATATGGATCTGCTCACAGAGCTTGAAGCGGCAGGCTTTGAGCGTGTAAATATTAACGGCTTTGATGACTTTGTTCATTTGAAAAACAAAGCAACAGGTGCTATCGAAGGCTTTGACGGTCTGGATATGGTGCGTGAAATGTTCTATGACACAGAGGTAGAATTTTTCCATCCGACAGCGTATAAAATCGACCTCACATCCGACGCACATAGCGACGCATACTATATTTCCCGTTATGACCTCACCACAGGAAATGAAAAAGAGCCATATACTGATGATTCCGGGAACTTGGTTACATTCAATACGGTTGAGGACGCTGTGAGATTTGGCTACAAAAACGAAATCCCGTTTACTAATCCACCCGAAGAAATTGCAGAATGGCAAATTGCTGATGAAGATAGGGAAAGCAATAGCATTTCAGCGGAAAACATAAAACGCATTGAAGATTTCCCTATGCAGAACGGACTTTACTCCGACCATATTCGTTTTAACGAAAAAGACAACAGCTTCTATTGGGTATATTTCAACCCTGACGCAGAAAATGGTGACGGTGCATTTGTTGAAAAATACATTACCGAGGAAGATATTTACGCAGCATACAAGGCAAGGGAAGAAGCAAAGAACGAAGCTGACGGACGTAATGCCTTCATAAACTATATCTTTGAAAACTGCCGTGAAAATACCATTGACACAAGTACAGCGTACTTTGAAGATTACGCCAATGACTATATCAACCGCCCCGAAAATACAGCAGAATTTTACGGTATCGGAGCTGAAAGCATTTATGTTGAAGAAGTAAACGCCTTTATTACTCTCCTTGAAGAAAACTGTCCTTCTGTTGTAAAGGATAAGCAGGCTGAAAAATCAAAGAACACGCTTGACCTTGACAGCGATAATATCGAAATTGAGGGATACACAGGCACTTGGTACGTTATCGAAGCAGAGCATATTAAGGGTAAGGATTTATTCCTGCTTGAAAGTGAATATTACGGCGATGAAGCCGCTTGCCTTATTGTTGACGGCGAAAGAAATCTTGTAATGGACGATGTTCACAACGGATTTGCCGATTACCTTGAAAGAATTGCCGTACCCGAAAATCAGATGATAGTTCCCGATGAAGATGCCCAAGAAATGTGGACTTATGACTTTGATGTGTATATGAACGGCGAGAAGCTCCCGCCGTTTATTGAGGGAGAATATGAGCGTAATCGTCAGATATATGCTGCAATGGCAGAGAAGGAGAATATTGTATCCGCAGTAAAGGAAGATGTTTCAACATATCATAATGCGGACAGTATTGCGACAACAGTTTTTGAGATTAGCGAAAGCTATAACGGAACACCCGTAGCAGGAGAGCCGTATTATCTTTATCTTGACGAAAACTATGAGGATTATGAGTGGCAGAATTGGAAAAAGGAATACAACAGCTATCAGAATACGATGTATTCTCTTACGCACGGTCTTGCACAGAATGTTGAGGATTATCTCCTTAATGTAGTGAGCGATACACTTGTTGTTGCCCAGCGTGAAAGAGCACTTGCAAATGTTAAGCTTGTTTCTCTTTTCAAGACAGAGGAACAAAAGAAAATTGCCGAAGAAACACCTGCTGTTGAAGAATTAAGCTATTCCGAACAGCTTTATGAAAAGGTTAATGGGGAGTATAACCGATTTATCAGCGATATAAAAAAGGAAAGTCCCGATGTGCTTATTCAGTCTGCTGCTGAAATTGTTGATAAGGACAGAATAAGACTTTACCTTGAGGAATACACACCCGAACTGACAGATGAGCAGTATGAAGCTTTGCTGTCAAGAAAATATCCGCTTGATGAAATTTACGAGCAGTGGGTAAAAAACGGCGAGCTTAACGGACTTGAAGATGTAGGAATTGCACTTGAAGAAACAGCAGACCGCATACTTATATCGCTTGGACGTGAACACTCTGTCACACCTGTTATTGAAGAAACACCCGTCAATAACGCTGAATACAGTTATATTAACTGGAACGGTTTTGATAAGCAGAAATATGACGAGTTGGTATCCAATGTGAAAAATCATATCAGCGGAAATGACTATGCTTTCCTTTTTGTTGACAAGGAACTGTATAACTATCAGCTTGAACTTAATATTCGTGAGCTTGGTGATGAGTGGGCATTGGATTATGATATTTATGACAATGAAGCCGAGGAATATATCCACTGCGGCGGATATTATGAAAGTGCGGAATTCCCTTCATTTGAGATTTTTATTTCAGATATTGAAGCAAATGTAAGAACTGCGTTTGAAACAAGGGAACACGAAAGCAAGCAGCAGGAAGAACAGAAGCAGCAGTTTGTGTTTATGGTTGAACAGTACGGCGAAACAGCGTTTTTCCGTAACGATGAAATGACAGTTGAACGTCTGAAAAGAGAATGTGTATCAGCTGAAAAGCCGTTTCTGTACTGCATCAATAATGGCAGCAGAATAAGCGGTATAACCTTTGCTGAAATCTCACAGTCAGATAACGGACTTGCAGTTGAGGTTAATGTTGATAATCAGGAAATGAGAGTATATAACAACGACATTGCCGAAACATATTCATTTGATGAGATACGCAAGGAAAACAGACGTGCAGAAATTGCTGAACAGCTTGACCTTGAAAACAATAAACTCACTTTTTCCGTTGTTTCCATTGACGGCGAAGAAGAATTTGTAATGGGCGGTTTTGCTGACAGTGACAGGGTAACTGAAACTGACGAATATATCAATTTCATTGACAGTCACGATGTAGATAATGTTACTGTAAGAGTTGACTTCTATATCGTGGGTAATGGTGATATTGAAAGTCAGGATATGTCTGAAGAACAGGCAGCGTATGTACAGCAGCACCTTGATGATGTTCTTGAAATTGCTGATTCCCTTGATGTGCAGAGTTATGATATTGAGCCTGAAATTGACTATGATATTGAAGAAGATGAGCCGTCAGAGCTTGACAAGGCAATCGCTTACATAAACGATTATGTATCAAAGGAATTTGATATTGAAGAATCTGTTGTAACTGATGAAAATCTTGAACACGTCAGCCTTGGTTATACTGAGCTTGGGGATAACGCAGAATACCCATTCCAAGTAGAAGCTGACCTTAAAAACTTTGCAATCAATTATTTTATCAACGGAAATCTTATGCGTACAGACAAGTACGATTCCATTGATGAGCTTACAATAAAGGAGCTTGAAACCCTTGAATTTGACTATTTTGTCAGTGAGGGTAATTCTCTCCTTGAAGAAATGCTGGAAAAAGAAGCAGAACTTTCACCTGTTGAACAGGCAAAGAAATATATCAGCGAGTATGTCGGTAAAATTTATGATAAGAATGAAGATTTTGAGGATATGAAGAATATCCCAATCGAACATTTCGTTATTGATGTACTTGAGGAAAATGTTTTCAATATGGACGTTGACCTTGAAGCCGGTGCTGTTACATATAAAATCAATGGTGATGTAACTCTGACAGAGCAGTACAATTCCGTTGAGGAAATGAATGAAGAATTACTGTCACAGCTTAATTACACAACGAACAGAGCAACAGCAGAACGTTTGCTCAAAGAATACAAGCATAAGCAGTATGAGGAACAGAGCAGGAATGTTGAAGCCGAAGTAATGCCGTTATACTCAAAGAGCCTTGAAACAGCAAATGCAAACGGTGAAAGGGATATTTACTTTGCAGATGTAAGGGAAAGCCAAAAGTGTGCCGCTGCTGTTGGTAAGGCAATATCTGATAATTACGGAGATAATAGGCTTGATACACAGGGAGTGCTTTCTGATGTTTTAAAGAATTTCACTTTGGAAAGAATAGCACTTGTGCTTGCGGCAAGAGTATCGGCACTTGATTTTGACGGACGAATTGACCGTGACAATATTGAGTGGGGAAAGAGCGTAATGGCACAGCTTTCCGAAAAAGAAAGTGAAAAAGCAAGACAGAATTTCTATATAAACTCTCATCCGGGACTTATCAATCTTTTCGCAAACACTGTAAGAAAAGAGATTGACAGAGTAAGAGTGCAGGAACAGAGCGTACCCGAAAACACTGTTACAGCAGAAGCCGAAACAGTAACAGATAATTATGCCGACGCTCCCGTAAGAAAAGGCTTTACATCAAATACCGCACCAACAACAAATATGATTGATAATATTCTTCGTTGTGGCAGTAACGAGCCGTACAGCCTTGAACGCATTGTACGTCAGTTCCAGAAGAATAAGTCAGTTGAAGAAAATGCTGAATTTCTGAAAAAAGAGTTCGGTGAGGACGGCAGAGGATATATCATCAACGAGTATTCCGAGTTCAATGTGTCTGCGTGGTTTAACGAAAAGGGCATTACTGTTGCAGTAGGCGAAACAGCTTTCCCAAGCGGAAGTAAAGCACATATTTCTTGGGAAGAAGCTGCCAATCGTATTAAGGTAATGCTTGAAAAGGGTAATTACTGTTCACAGGAAATCATCGACAACGCAAGAAATAATGATATAAAGGATATTGCCAATAAGCTTGGTTATCTCCGACAGGACAGCAATATCAGACCGTTCTTTATTCCCGATTACTTTTTTGACGGTGGCTATTACGAAGCTACTGACAAAATTGCAGAAGCACTGCACGGAATCGCACCGCTTGATGAAATCGCAGAGGGACTTTCAAACTTTATTGATATGTACGAAAGAAATCCCGAAGTTATGCGTTTTCATTACCATAAGCCTGCCGAACTGCTTGAACGAATTAACGATTTGAGAGCAGAATACAATCAAGGCAAGGTTAAGTTTGAGTATCCCGAATTTAAAACAAATGTTGATTTTGCTTTTGAGCCAAAGCACTTTATTACAGAAGATGAAAAGGACTGGCTTCTTTTAAACGGAAGCGGAGTTGTCGGCGGTAAATTCAGAATACAAGGATTTTTCAAGCAGGACCATAACGCAAAAGAAAAAGCAGATTTTCTAAAAAATGAGTATGGCACAGGCGGAGTAGGCAGAAGCTGGTATTCTTCCAATCACGACAGCAAAAGCATAAGCCTGACTAAAGGCAGAGAAGCAAATAAATGTACAGCTGATATGAAATGGGGAGAGGTTGTAAAGCGTATCGACAGACTTGTTGAAGCAGACGTATATATTTCCCCAAAGGACATTGAAAACCGTATCAGAGAAGCCAAAAGGGATATTTCCCGTGGAAATTATGCTGATATCTATGACAAGCACGTTATGGATAATGCTATGAAAGTCCTTGACGAATACGGCATTGAATACGAAATACCGCAGGCAGTAATCAAAGCAAAGAAAAATACTTATGAAATCTATCAGATTCCTCGTGGAGAACAGTATCACGATATACGTTTCCTGCGATATGAACATCTTGAAATAGCAGGACAGAAGCCTGATCCGAAGAATTACGAAAAGGTGTACAGCGGTAATCTTGATGATATTCCTTATGCAAATAAGCTGGAGGGAATTTTCACAGTGTTCAATATCGAACATCCAAAGGATTTTGAGGGACACTCATTAAGCGTTTCGGACGTAGTTGTCATTGATGATGAAAACGGCAGACACGCATATTATTGTGACAGCGTAGGGTACAAGGATATTACCGATATGTTCCTTACCCGTTCAGCACAGACCATTGAACAGTCTGCCGAGGAAGAAAAAGCTGCTGCCGAGCCTGTTGTAACAATAGGTGTAATCGAAAAGTACGGACTTGAAATTGACTTTGCCAAAATCGAAAGCGTAGTATTGAAATCAACCGAGCTTGAATATGTAGTCGGTATTGACAGCAACGGACACGAAAGAAAAGACAATTTCATAGAAAACGAAACGAGCATATATTTGATGTGCAAAGAAGATTATGACGGTAATATAAAGTTTATCCGTGAGGTTGAAGATGACAGCAATTTTGAATATGGCAGAGATGAAGTTACACTCAGTGACGTATTAAATGAAATTGAGAGTTTTCTCGATGAAGCCACATATAGCAGTGACAAGAGTGCTTACATTAAATATGGCTATGATAACGAGGAATATATCAATCCGCAGAAGCTCCTTGAAGCAAAAGAAAAGGCAGAACAGGAACAGCAGAACGAGCCTGCACCACAGAGAAAGCCAGGCGATGAGGTTGAGGTAGGGGATAAGTTTTTTTACAAAGACCGTGAGTACACTGTTACATCTATGATGGGTGTTTACCCTAATGATGTCGGTGTTTCATATTTTGAGCAATCTTCACTCCGTACATATCAGGTTACAAGCAATATTGACAGATATGAGCTTGCAAACAACGGCGTATATCTCGGCAATCCTATGAGAGAAAAGGAACAGGAAATACGGGCAAATGAGCAGACAGACGTATATAAACCAAGCATTTACGATGTTGTAGAATATGATAATCAGTTGTACAGCGTGGCTGATATAAGTGACGGCAAGGTAACGCTTGTAGAAATGGACTCCCTTTTCGGCAATCATATTGTAGTTCCCGAAATAGACCTTGTAACAAGTGACAGCCTTTATGTAGTAGAGAGCCAGCAGAAGATGATTGATTCTTACAGAAAACCAAAGGGTACAAACTTTGTTATTACAGATGATAATTTCGGTGTTCCGGGCGGAGCAAAGGCAAGATACGCTGATAACGTTGAAGCAATAAAAACGCTGAAACAGATTGAAGCGGAAAACCGTACAGCCACAGCTGAAGAACAGCAGATTTTATCCAAGTACACAGGCTGGGGAGCTATCCCACAGGCTTTTGATATGAGCAATGAAAAGTGGAAGGAAGAATATGCGGAGTTAAAGGAGCTGCTTACTCCCGAAGAATATTCAGCCGCAAGACATTCAACGATGAACGCACACTTTACCTCCCCGATAATTACCTCCGCAATCTATGAGGGACTTAAAAATCTCGGATTTGAAAGCGGAAAAATCCTTGAGCCTGCAATGGGTATCGGTAACTTTTTCGGAACACTCCCCGAAGAAATGCGAAACAGCAAGCTTTACGGCGTAGAGCTTGACAGCCTTACGGGACGTATCGCACAGCAGCTTTATCAGACAGCGGATATTCAGATAAAAGGCTTTGAGCAGACAAATTTCGCAGACAACAGCTTTGATGTAGCGGTTGGTAATGTTCCGTTCGGTGACTACAAGGTTAATGACAGAAAATATAACGATATGCACTTGCTTATCCACGATTATTTCGCCGTAAAAATGCTTGATAAAGTACGTCCGGGCGGTGTTGTGGCATTTGTAACCTCAAAGGGTACGCTTGATAAGGAAAATCCCGAAATCAGAAAATATCTTGCACAGAGAGCAGAGCTGTTAGGAGCAATCAGACTTCCGAACAATGCTTTCAAGGCTAACGCAGGTACAGAGGTTACTTCCGACATCATTTTCTTGCAGAAGCGTGACCGTCCTATTGAAATCAATCCCGATGAAGTGGAATGGATGAATAAGTCAGAAACAGCAGACGGATTTTCCGTAAATAACTATTTCGTTCA
>JAFULX010000089.1 GCA_017483065.1 Clostridia bacterium
AGTTGTGGTCTCGGCAACTACTTCTTCTGTGCCGTCCTTTGCCACGCTACTGATTTTAACCGCTACGTCCCTTAAAATATTTCCGTAGGTATCGTGAACGTAACCCTTAAGGTAGGTCGTGTTATCCAGAACCTGAATCATAATGCTTGTTTCAGCTGTTCTTTCTCCCTGAAAGGTCAGCTTTTGGTTTGACTTCTTAGCATTGTAAGCAGGAGCAGTATATGTGTATTCAAGCACTCCGTATTCGTCAGTTTTACCTTCATATTCGCCGTTTACATATACGTCGATTCCGCTGCAATCGGTGTATTCCTCCGCACCGGGCAGCAATTCGGTTATATGTACGGCAAAGGTCATCGATTCGTCTTCCTTGACACTTACAACATTAACGGGCAGCTTTTCACCGTTTTCGTCAATTCCGTAAGCCTCAATCCTTCTGCTGTGGAAGGTACGAGGTGCGGCCTCTTTAAATTCAAGAGGCAGATTAGGATATGCCGAAGCCTCACGAAGTCTGTTGATAATCAGCTCTTTAATATCCTGAGTGCTGTCAAGACCGGTTATTATATAATCGGAGTAAACTGTTTCACCGTATTTAAGCTCTGATGAATCGGCATATCTGTCACCGTTTGAATTCTCAATATAATTCTGATAACCCGTAAGAGGAATAATATTATCATCCTCGGTTTCTGCAACCGAAGCACCTGTCATATATCTTGTCAGGACGCTTCCGTTTTTAAGACCTACTCTGAACGCAAGTCCGTCGGTTATGCCGCTGTCAGTCAAGGCAACAACCTCGTTTTCGCACTCAATTACAAAGGACAAGCCTTCGCTGCCGTAAACCTTGATAGGTCTTTCGCTTTCAAATATTTGGCTGATTGGAATATCCCATGACGTAAATACTTCATTCTCCATAACTCCGAGGTCGCCCTTGAAGTCTGCCTTAATCGGATATTCGCCCTCTGTATCGCCCCGCAAAATCCAGTTGGCTGTCTGACTGCTCTGTCCTGCAATATCTCCCATAGAAACAGTTTGGGGAGTTTTGCTATCCAGTGTAAGTCCGTCTGTCGGATAAATAAGGGAAGCAGAGCAATCCTTGATTATAAACTTAGCCTCTGCCTGATTGAATACGCTAAGGCTCACATCAAAGAATTCCTTTAGCCAGGTTACCTCGCCAGGAACCTGCACATAGGTTACAATGGTCTGAGGTGCTCTGTTTTTATCTGTTTCCGAATTGTAATTATAACCGTTTGACTTATCGTTAAAGTCGTAAACGTACATTGTATTACTCGTAAGTCTGCCGCTGCTTTCGTATATACCGTTACCGCTGCTGCCCGGAACGGTGAAATCAGCATCGGTAACTCTTATAGGTGTATTATCGCCCTCGGGCTTATAGCCCTGAATTTTAACAGGCTGTGTACCTATTACAAGCGTCATTTCATACTTGAACATATTATTGTTTGCTTGGTCAGTTGTATCAATGCCTGCCTCCTCAATCTCAGCAAGCGTCATACGCTTCCAGGTAAGCTAACAGATAACTATGTTCTTTTTAACAATACCGACTATTTTCTCCTCAGCAGCATTATTTATAATCTTTACCCGCTTTTGTGCTGGCAAATATCCGTCCTTGTAGAAGCCGATTTCATACTCACCGGGTGCTGCAGTAATGGTCAGCTTACCTGTTGAATCGGTAGTATAGTGAACCATTTTCTCACTATCGGTACAGTTAAATACTACCATTGCGTCAGGTACAACGCTGCCTGTATCGTCTATTACAGACAGAATAACCTTACCTAAGTCCTCAGCTTCACTGACAGTAACCTCCTTGGCCGCTGTCGCCTTATTTCCGTTTTTGTCATATGCTGTAAGGGTTACAGTAAATGTATCTGTTGTGTCGTAGCTGTGTGTTACCGAGAACGCCGACGAGGTTGTTCCGTCACCGAAATCCCAGCTGCAGCTTGCCACATCATCTATACTGCCCTTTTCAACCTTCAGCTCAAACTTCGCCTCTGCACCAACAGTCAGGTCGCTCGGTGCATTTATGGAAATTTCAAGCGGAACATTTTCTTCCTCGGAGGTATCAAGCCCAATTCCGCCCGAGCCGTCAACTCCCGACTCCAGTCCTTCTCCCGACTTGTTCGTTTCAAAAGCGGCTTCGTTTCCTGCCTGATCGATTGCGGATATCTTCACTACATAGCTCTTTGAGGAACTAAGTCCCTCAATCGTACAGGTGTACTCTCCGCTCTCAGAAGGCTGACGCCGTCCTGCAAGTATGTATGAGGTGCTGTCGGTTGTTCTGTAATACAGATATGTACCGTTCAAATCCTCGTAAGGCTCACAGTTCCACGAAACAACTAGGCTTTTGGCATCAGGCTCGACAGTTACATTGCTGATTAAGGGAGCTGTATTGTCAAGAGTATATGTGTATGTATCGCTCCATTCGCATACATTACCCGTTGTATCTGTTGCGTTGGCCCTGAACATATACTCGCCCTCCGCAAGGTTAAGCTCACTGAGCGAGAAGTCAGAGATTTCTGCCGTACCAGTACCTACTGTTTTCCAGCTTCCGCCGTCCGCAGGCTTATATTGGAGTGTAACAGATGCAACAGCGTTATTATCCGAGGTGTAAACCTCAATTTCTCTGCTGCTATTTATTCTTGAGCCATTTCCGGGCAATATACCCTCAATTACAGGCGGCGTATTATCAACGAGCTTTGATGCACTCACAATTTCGCTGCTTTCACTTACGTTGCCCATATCATCAACCGCATAAACCTTGTAAAAGTAGGTTGTAAGGCTCTTTACATCATAATCAAGATAGTTGATTGTAGTGACATTATCGGACAGAACGGTATATAATCCGCCCTCCATTTCCGACCTTTCCACAATATAATGTGTAACGTCATCATCTATTTCTATATTTGCTTCGTCCCACTTGATTTCGATATAGCTGTCCGTTCCTATTGCGGTAACATTCTGCGGTGCGAGAGGTGCTGTTGTATCAATCATATACTGATTGTAAATCGGAGCAGTATTTTCATTTCCTGCTGTATCCATCGGAACAGCTCTCACCCAGATAAGTCCGTCATCATATCCGTCAATCGAAAGAGTGTAGCTGAAGGTCACCTTTGCCGCTTTCGTCGCCGCAGGAATAACCTCAACATCATTCCACACAATACCGTCTGTCGAGGTCTGTACGGTAATTTTCTCAACCGCATAATCATCGGTTACAACAAATGTCATTTCGAGTGCTTCTGCAATCTTCATCGGGTCAGGTGTTATCTTTGTGACAACAGGAATCTGCTCGTCAAGCTTGGTCGACACCACACACTCGTCCGATTCGATACCACGATTTCCAACCTTGTCATATGCCACAACCCTGAAGATATATTCACCGCCTGGTGTCAGGTTTTTAATATGCATACCCGCAACGTCATAAACCTTATTACCGACAACGCTGAAGGTTCCGTCAGAATTCTTTTGCTCAACAATAAAGTACGCTCTGTCCTCTGCTTCTACGTCATTCCAGGTAAGTGTTATCTGCGTTGAGGAATCGGCATTTCCTGCAACACCTGTTACCTTGTCGGGTCCTTCATTATCAATCTTGTACGAACGTACAACCAAGCCGTTACTCGGATTATTGTCTACGTCGTAGGTTATCACCTTTACTTTGATTACCTCAGCAGCTATTGCAGTTGTATCAAGACTGTGCGTAACGGTTGTCGCACTGCTTTCATATGTATTTAAAAGCTGCCAGCTTGCACCGTCGTCAACAGAATAATAAAATTCGGTTTTCGTTATACCTATATTATCATACAGATATGCCGTCAAATCCTGTGTTCCGCAAATCGTACTTCCGTCATTGGGTGTCAGCGAAATAACGGTAGGTGCTTCAGTATCCGCACCCGGCAGGATTTTCTCAAGAATAACCGACGGTTCACTTTCCTGTCCAAATTCGTCTACTGCAACTATGTAATAGTCATATTCCTGACCCATTACCACGTTGGTGTCCTCATAATAGGTGGAAGTTTTGCCCGTAATTGTTCTGTACGCCTCCCAGTTATCTGATCCGCTCAGTTTACGGTACAGTACATACTTTTCCACATAGTAGCTGTCTGATACATTCCATGATATGATTATGCTTCTTGCACCTTGTGTTGCCTCAAATTCCTCAACCGCTTCGGGCGGATAGATTATTGAATAAACAACATTCTCCATTGTTCCCGTACAGCCGTCCTTATCGGTTACGGTATATCTGAAAATGTACTCATTGCCGTTATTTTCAATATTGGCAGGGTCAAGTATGAACTTGAAATAATTCAATACGTCCTCTGTAACCTTGCCTGTTTCGATTTCTTCATCTGTCAATGTGTACTCGGTATATTCCTCAGCACCGTTTGCCTTGTACTCAACCTTGAGAGAACTGCCGTCACTGTTAAAGGTGTCCTTATAGTACACATATACCTTTTGTGCCTGATTGCTTCCGAAAATTTCCTGACTTTCGGGAACAACCTCCACAATTTTCGGCGATTCAAGAATTACTGTAAGACCGTCGGACGCAGAAGATACCAAATCTCCGTAAAATGCTTCAACGGTATATACATATTCAACGCCCTCGGTTCCCGTATCGTCAAGAAACTTACATTCATCAACAGTTGCAATCAATTCGCCGTCACGGTAGACGTTATATCCGTCAACACCGCTCTTGCCTGTTGATGCTGACCACGAAAATTCAACCGACTTACCTGTTTTGGAGGTAATCGTCAAGCCTTGCGGTACTGTCGGTGTATTTTCATCAATTACCGTCACCTTACAGGTGTCAATGTATCCGCCGTCAACAGATGTAACGGTAATTTGAGCTTCACCCGTTGCGACACCTGTTACAACGCCGTTTTCGTCAACCGTTGCAACAGCTTCATTATCAGATTTCCATACAACCTTTTTATTGGCTGCATTATCAGGCTCAACTGTTACGTTGAGTGTTTCCGAAGCTCCTATTACAAGGTCAAGAGTTTCTTTATCAAGAGTAACTCTTTCAACAGCGTATCCTGCATACTTTGCCTCAGGACTGGGCAGAAATTCAATTTCATATTCCTCACCGTCTGTATCAATGCCTGCAAAATATGCACCCTCGGGTGCGTACACAAGGTCCGCATCGTCACCGTCTAAAGCCTCGGTCGCCTCTCTGAATTCTGTATCTCCTGCTGCAATAACCTTAAAGCGTACAGAAAAAATTCTTGATTCTCCGCTAAGCTCATACGCATCATTATCTGTATGGCAGAAATTCACCGAAACAAGACCTCTTGTATTTGATATAACCGGAGTATCTATACCTGTTGTTATAATCTCGGCCTTCCAGTCACCCATAACATAAATATGGTTTGCTGCATTAACACCGATAAGCTCCTCGGTTAATTCTTCTCCGCTTTCATATGCCGCTATTCTTACAACATCGTTATTGAAATGAACAGGAATACAGCCGCCAAAGAGCATACCCATATCCTTCAGCCAGACTTCAAGCTCATATTCCTCGCCGACTAACAGACTTTCGTCTTCCTCTACATACGCATCAGCGGAGATATCATAATATTTGAAAAACATTTCCGCCTCAAGCTCAGGTGATGCAAATGTAAGGGTCGGATAAAAACAGTTAAGCACAAATAATATTGCTATAAAAAGTGAAATTACTTTTTTCCTCATCTATAAACCTCCCCCTATTTCGTATTCTCCAAGCATAAGTAAATCATTCTCGCAACCTCTGCTCGTGTAGCATTCGCCTTAGGTGCAAACAGGTTTCCGTCACGTCCCTTTATAATACCTGCTGCAGCAATCTTCTTTACTGACGAAAGAGCATAATCAGCAATTTCGCCCTTCTACGCAAAGCTTAACTCACCTGCATCTTCAGCCGCATCTGCAAGAAATGCCTTTGCAAGAACAACGCACAAGTCCTCCCTTGAAATATAGCTGTCAGGCTTGAAGCTACCGTCAGGATAACCTGAGATAAAGCCTGCCTTGTATGCAGTAATAAGATAACGGTTATACCACGCACTTACCGCAGAATCACTGAATACTGCCTCACTTTCCAAAAGCTCAAGCTCTTTGGCTACAACAGCTATTGTCGCAAGCTCTGCCCTTGTGATATTTCCGTTCGGCTTAAAGGTCTGATCCTCATAGCCGTTTATTATCTTCTTCTCTGCCAATTTGTATATAGGCTCATATGCCCAGAAGCTTTCATCGACATCTGTGAAGAAGATTTTACTTTCGGGTACTTCCTCACTCACATTATCCGATGTGTCGTCAGTTTTATCAGTATCCTCTGTACTATCTTGGATATCTGTGTCTACCTCTTCATCACTCATTTCCGAGGAAGTGTTTCCGCCTGTTGTACCGCTGCCTGAGGAGCTTGAAGACGTACTTCCTGTACTTTCAGTATCCCCATCAACGCCGGAATTGTTTTCTGTTTCCTCGTCAGGCTGAACAACTACTATACTATCATCAAAAACATCACCGTTATATTGATACTGTACATCAATTATATCAATCATATTGATAAATGTTGCACCGTCAGCAGATGCAACATCATAGTTCTCAGCATTATACTTTGTTGCTATTCTGATTTGAGCAGGCTGGTCGCTTATCCTCTTAAAGTACACCTTGCACAGTTCATTCTGACCAGCAAAGCTGTATTTATCATTTAAGCTATACATTGTCAGCTTAATTATTCCTTCCTCGTTACTGATATAAGGATAAAAATTATTGCAGATAAGCTCTCCGCCCCACGCATCGGCATTAAACAGCTTATCATTGAAGGAAATTCCGTTTTTTCCGCCGTACGCCTGTGTAGGTGTAAGCACACCGTCTGTTATATCGGAAAATTCTCCTGTTTCTGCATCATACGCACACACCTCGACGCTTTCATTGTTAAAAGCCAACGGGAATGACATAATGCTCAACGAATCAATGTCACACATATATGTATTTACCGCAAAATGCTGTTCATCAATTTCCTCATAAGCCAATAACAGCAACGGGGAACCCGTTGCTGTCACTGTCTGTATTTGAAATAAGGAAATCGCTGACAGCATTAGGATTAAGGAAATTACTTTTCTAAATCTAAAGCCGTACATAATATCACCTATTCCTTGTTATTGTAGCTTACTCACCAATGGTAAAGTTGTAGTCATTAAGGTTTCTATAACTACGCTGTCCCTTCCAGAAGTTGTAAAGAATAACACTTGCATCTCTTGTGGTAATGGTTTCATCATCTCCGCTTACATCTGCATCTGCACTGTATTCAGCGTCTTCGGACATTGAACCAACCATCGTAAGTATCAAACTGTTATCATCAATTTCAATTTGATTCTCAGTACGGATCTTTTCTATGTCACCAACATAGACAGTAAGCGACATACCGTCTGCACAGATATTCTTTTCAACACTCTTTGTAAGAACAAGCTTATCGCTAAAGGTTCTTGTAACCGTACTTACTCTCTCAATTGTAACGGTGTAGCCGTCAGCGTCAGCAGGAACACCTGCGATTACAAAATTGCCGTCAGCATCACATTCAGCAGCATAAGTACCGCTTGCACCTGTTAAGGTTACCTTAGTCTTATGTGTAGTACTGGGAGTGATGGAAGCCGCACTGTGAAGAACCGGTTTAACATTTCCTGTAATTGTTGAGCCTGAAGAATAGTTCTCTGTCTTGGTTGCTGTACCGTACAACTCACTTTCACTGCTCGCTACAATTGTGATTGTATAATCGCCAACACCAATCTTATCGGACAAATCTACCGTTACAACGGTAGGATCATTAACCGTAATTGTATCTATCGGGTCAGTCACACCGTCTTTTGTTACTGTTATAACATAACTGTCAGCGTGTTCAACCTCAGACCAAGAAAGCGTCTTTGTATCTTCGTCAAATGCAACATTTTCAAGCTTCAACGGAATTTCTGTTACAGTCTTGCTTGCCTTTTCGGACTCATCAGAATCATTATCTCCGCCCTTTGCAACCACGCTTACGTGATAATCAGCAACAGCATATTTTTCGATTACATCAATAAGGTCTATACTTGTTTCAGTTGTATCAATTGTCTCAGAAGGTGTCTCTGCGTCATCTACATAGACATTAACAGTATATCCTCTGTCGCCTGTTGCAGGTGCAGTCCAAGAAACGGTAAACTCGTTTTCTGTATCCTCCTCACCCCAAGCAACATCGGTCGGAGTATCAGGCTTATCAAGAATTGTAAAATTGTTTGTACGCATTACTACTTCCAAACCAGGGAATTTACAGTAATCCTCATTATTGTAACCTATATCCTCATTTGCGGCATCATATATGTTATCACCGTCTACTGAGGGATTAACATATTTAAAGCCTGAAGTTCCTGCCTTAATCGCCTTAAACTCCATCGTAACCACTTCTGTTAAGTCTGTTACAGGAATCAAGGACGCATCTTTCTGTTCTCTTGCAGAAAGGATAATACCAAGATTAGGCAATGCATAACTCTTAATCTTCTTTACCGCAGTCTTACCGTAATCGCTAACAGTAATACCAACCTCTTCCGCTTCAAAATCGTATGCATCTAAAATAGTTGCAGAATCAGCTAAAGGTGCAAGCTGAATTTTAGAATTATCATAGATTATTCCGATTTGGAAACCGCTGTAAGAACCCATATTCTCAAAGCCAAGTATTGTTTTGACTGTTTCACCAACGAACACAGTTTCTACCGCATCTGCTGCAACAGTGTCAGTTTCGGCATCGTAAAGGTAGGAGCTGATATCAACCACGTTTACACCTTCAGCTGCAAAAGACACTGCAGCTGTAGAAAGGAGCATAGATGCAGATAATACTGCACCTAATACTCTCTTAAATGACTTGCTAAACATATTTCATATACCTCCCTAAAAATTACTTATCGGTAGGTTTCTTACCAAAGTTTCTCAACACAACAGAAGTATCTCTTTGAGTGATATTACCATCGTTATCAACGTCCATATTTGCATCAAAGTCATTGTCGCCTGTCATAGCACCAATTTTGGGCAAGATTTTAGAAAGGTCAAAGATGTTGACCATAACACCACCAAGTGAAGACATATCACCAAAATACATAACTGCATCATCAACAGTCACTTTTCCGCCTTCAACAGTAATGTCAACATACTTTTTCAAATAATAACGCACTGCATTTTCAAATACCAGTGTATATTCTCCATCGGGAATCTTTTCGAGAGTGTAGTTACCCTCTGCATCAGTTTCTGTTGAAATACCAGGCAATTCCTTAACCGAAACCTTAATGCCTGAGTTATCTTCCTGTATTCCCTGGAAAGATTCAAGTGTAACCTTACCTGTAACTTCATAAGCATTGATAAGAACCAGAGCGTCTGATTTCTCAGAAACAGCACCTACCAAAGTGTCATTCTTTGCCTGTACTGCTGCATATATGCTACCTGTCTTACCTGCAAGCTTTTCAGCAGCATCGTAAGATGTAGCACCTATAACCTCTATCATATCAAACGGCTCGGTGGACGTACCCATATAGAGATAAACTATATACTTGGTTGCATCTTCAACTTCTTTCCAAGAAAGAGTCTTATCTGTCCATACAGGCTTTGCAACAGCATCTAAAGCCTCTTGATAAGCATAAGAAGATGATGCATCTGATGTTTCACCAACCTCAGCGGCAATATCACCCTTTGCAGTTACAGTAGCTGTATAATTACCGTTTCCGTTTGCAGCAAAAACGCTATTTGCATCAAATGCAGTAGCACCTGTAACAGTTTCTCTTGCAACCTCTGTGCCATCTCTGTAAATAACTACCTCATACTCAGCTGCATGTTCAACAGCAGTCCAAGTCAGCTTTCCTGCATCTGCATCTGTACCCCATACAGGAGCAGCAGCCTTTGCAATATCATAGGCAACAACTATCTTCTGTCGTACAATCCAGTCATTATCAGAGCCGGAGTTATCTCCCTTGGGGTCTCTCTTGATAATGATATCAGCCTCGCCTTTTTTGCCTTCGTTAATTGTAACTACAATTTCATAGCTTGCATCATCAGCTTCAATTGTAACAAGCTCTTCATTAGATGTGCTGAAACCTGCAAAGTTTGTAGCAAGAACATCTCCGATAACCTTAATCTGCAAGCCCTTTGTCATCGGGAGATCATCAGGAGAAATCTTTACAACATTACTTCCCCAGTTTACGCCCTTTGTTCCAACATCCATCTTTGTTTCATCAACAAAAACCTCAGTTCCTGAACGTGCAGCAGCCTTAATGAGTGCAAACTCCGCAGATTTACCTGCATCAGCAAGTACAGTTACGGCTCTGCAAGCTGCTACTACTGTCTCAGCTGTCCAGCCAAGTGTATCAAACGCTGCCTTTGCATCCGCATAATCTGTAGTACCGAGTCTCTTATTCATAGCTGTTACCTGAAGGCTATCCATTGTTTCATAAAGTGCAGTTGTTGAATCGGTATTACCCGACGCACTACCTACTGCCCAGATAATCTTCTCGTCCCAACCAGCCAATGACTTAGCATCTTCACGGGTTTTAATCATCAAATCTGCCCAATCAGCAACATCTATTTCGATTGTAGCAAGGACATCTTCCATATCTGCCTGAACAGCTTTAAGGTTGGACTCAAGCTTTTCAGCTGATGTAGAATAATATACGGACAAGCTCTTTGCAAGGAGCGAAACCAATGCCTCCTTTGCAGCCTTTCTGCTGTCGTAATTAGCCACAAACTCATCAGTCATCAACGCATCAACTCTCGAGTCTGTAACATCTGATGCCGCAAGCTTTAATGCTGCAGCATTTGCATTTGTGATAGCACCTGTGTCAGCACTGTCAACATAACCGTAAGCATAGCCTACATCTTTTGCCAAGCTGCTTAGGTCTGCGGCAAATACTCCGCCTGCAGCAAAGGTAGTGAACGCAACTGCTGCCGACAAAAATGCCGCTATTTGCTTCTTAAAAAATGAATTCATTTTTTCTCCATCCTTTCTCTTCCTAATTTTGCTTAATCAGGTTGTAAATAATCTGCGCAACCTGTGCTCGGGTTACACCGTTTTTCGGTGCAAATTTATTATCGCCGATACCGGCAATAATGCCTAACTCTTTTATCCGACTTATCGCACTCCGAGCATATTCCGCAGCTTCGGAAATATCAGCAAACTCGGCATTATCCGCTCGTTCTGTAAAGTTATTTTCAATCAGCCCTTCGCTTATAAGTCTGTTTGCAATAACCGCTAAATCCTGTCTGGTTAAGGTAAGTCCTACACCAAACTCTCCGTTACCGACTCCCTGCATAATACTGCTTTCTGCAATACGATAAACATATTCCTTATACCACGCATCTGTCGGTACATCGCTGAATATTTCTTGCCCTGAGGCATTTTCAAGCTCCAAAGCTGCACACAATATTCTTGCAACCTCTTCTCGCTTGACAAATAAATCCGGCTTGAAGCTTCCGTCCTCATATCCGCTCAGGATACTATTTTCAGTTAAATATTTTACTGCTTCGTAGCTCCAATGTTTATCAGATAAATCTGTAAATATATAATTTGTCTGCGGTGCAGTTACTCCTCCGCCGCCTACACCAGAAGAACCGCCTCCGCCGCCTCCCGTATAATTCGGATTAGTTTCCAAATCATCGTAAGCAACCGTAAGCTTTGCCTTTGCATCTGTAATATTTGATTCAGTGCAATCCTTATTCTTCAGCACTGACAACGCATAATCAAGTGCTATCTTAAGCTCAGCTATCGTATCCTCGGTGTATGCTTCACTATTTTGGTATGCTTCGAGAGAAGTTTCGTAAATCTTGGCTAATTCTACCTTGTCAAGACCGTCTTCTCCGAACATAGCCTTTACCATTGCATCGTATAATCCCTGCAATCGCTGCGGAACCTTTCCTGTTGCAGAGTATTCTTCGATATCTGTCTGATAACACATAAAGATTATAGCCGACAAATTTCTGTTATCTCTGTAAGTTGCAACACTCAGCAATACGCTCTTAAGGTGAGTTTCAATATTCGCTCTTGAAAGACCGTCTATTTTATTCAATGCTTCTTCGACATCCTCAAAGAATACCAGAAGCTCATCTTCCTTAGCTCCCGCAGCAGTCAACGGGGATAAAAACTCTTCATATTCATATTTGAGTATGTAGTAGCTTTCAACAACCCTGACATTAGCGGCACAGCAGTAATTAAACTGCTGTACCACTATCAGTAAAATCCATACAATGATTTTTTTGAAAATATGCATATATTATTCCTCAGTTTATGCTATATTCTGCAAAGAAACCGTTTTGAAGCAATTTGAGAAGTACAATCGCCATCTGTGCTCTTGTAATATCCTCTGTTCCTCTGAATGTGTTGTCCTCGAAGCCAATCATAATGTTATTCTGTGCCGCATAATCAACTGCTGTCTTAGCGTACTCAGAAACTTCTTCTCTGTCAGTATATCCGGAAACAGGAATCTCTTCAGTTACCTCAGCAGCTCTGTAAATTACAGCTGCTACCTGTTCTCTTGTGATGATTACATCTGGAGCAAACAGGTTATCACCAATACCGCTTACAATACCAATCTCTGTTGCGATTGAAATGTAATCCTTAGCCCAGTGATCTGCTGTATCTTCATATACATTAGCTTCTTCTACTACATAGTTCTCGTAGCCAAGGCACGAAACCATAAGCTTAGTGAATTCTGCACGTGTAATACCGAATCCAGGTCTGAATGTACCGTCTGCATATCCTGCAAGTACTCCGTACTTAGAAAGCTCCTTAATAGACTCTTCAGCCCAATGTCCTGCTATATCTGTGAACTCCATAACAGGCTTATCAGGTGTTACAGGTGTCTTATCGTCGTCCTTCTTGTCGTCCTCGTCATCCTTCGGTACGTTAGACAGGCTGCCGCCACCGCCGCCACCGGACTTAACGTATGCTTCTGACCAATCTGACCACGCACTGTCTGCTGCATTTGTATCACCGAGTGCCTTAATTCTTACGGTATAGCTTCCCTTAGACTTAACCAGCTCGGTCAGGTCATAGAAATCAACATCAGGTGAAATATTTTCAATTGTTTCAATCACATTTTCGCCCTTGCGAAGCTCTATCGTGTAACCTGTTACGTTTGCACTGTCTGCCTTGTTCCAGGTAATCTCTGTACCGTCCCATACAGGTGCAGCCATAGTAGCAAGAGTTCCCTGCTCAATTGTGATAGGTGCAGGATAAGTAATGTTTGCAAAGTGCGGAACATCATCCATTGCAAATGTGTAGCCTGCGAGAAGTGTCTCCTCGTAAGGAACTTCATCATCGTTTGCAGCTGCAAAACTAAATTCCGTAGCAACCGAGCTGTATGCGTTAGCAATCATCTTGATGATTATTACCTCTTCCTTCTCGGCATCTGATACCGCTCTGTCACCATAAGCCTGAACAACAACCAAACCATCTGTATTGCTTACATATGTCTGGTCATAAATTACTGTCATATCATCAAGTATAGCACCTGCGGTAATACCCATAGCACCTGATGCAAGAGTCTCACCTGATACATTACCGTCAACAACAGCTGTATTATCTGCTCCTACAACCTTAACCTTTGTCGGGTCAAACTTGAACGGAACACCGAGAACGTTAAATGCCTCTGTTCCCTTCATAGAGATTATAGCATAGAACACATCTCCGACTTTAAGCTCGGTCAATGCAGCTGTACCCGTTTCATCATAAAGCTCTACATAAATATCGCCTGTCTTAACAACAGTCTTTTCATACTCATCTGTAGATACTACAACCTTACTTGCTGAGTAATCTGTTGTTCCGTTCTTCTTAACGCTGAATGTATATACACCGGGCAAGCTCATTCTGTCAGCAAAATCATACTCTGCGGTAGTTGCAGAATACTCTTCACCAGGAAGTGCTACGCCGTTGAAATACAACGCTACTGTGTAGCCGTTTGTTGCATTGGCATCAGCGTCCCACTTAGCAGTCTGGCCGTCCCAAACAAGATTGGTCGGGTCGGTATGACGCTGTGTGAACTCACGTGCTTCGCTTTCAGCCCACTCACTGTTAAGGTAAACAGAACCATCTCCGATAGCCTGAACCTTAGCTGTATAAGTACCGATAGTAATAGGTGACGGTGAAACTGTGTCAAAATCAAAGCTCTTCTCTGTCACATACTCGTCAGATGAGTAAACCAATGTTTCACCTTCCCAAAGCTCTACATTGTAGACGCAGGAAACATTTGTATCGTCTGTCCACTCAATAGTTCTGTCTCTCCAGGTAATCTCGGTCACAGGAGCAAGCTGCTCGGATACAATCTTAACTGATGAATTAACCGCAGTTACAGCATCTTCATATGTGCCGTCCTGAGTCGTTGCACCCAAAACTCTTACTGTGTACTCATATACACCCGCCTCTGTCATATAAGAAGCGAAATCATAGTATTCGTTTTCTGTTTCAACCTCTGCTACAAGGTGTCCGTCCTTCTTCAATGTAAGCGAATAGCCTCTTACGATATTGCTGTCATTATCATCTTCCCAGACAGCCTTACAGGTTCCATCTTCCCAAGCAGCTGAAGTTGCATTCTTAACTGTTCCAAGCTTCTTCTTGGTAGGAGCTGCAGCACCTGTAGTATCGTCCAATGTGTATATGCCGTCACCAATAGCAGTAATCTTAACATTGTAAATCTTGGTTTCGCCTGCCTCAGGATCCTTAAGGTAGCTTGCAAAATCATATGCCGTTGCTGTTACAGTATCAGTAACAATTGTAACCGGTGTTGCACCTTCTGTAAGCTCAACCTTGTAGCTTACGGCACCCTCAACAGCGTCCCAAACAACCTCTGTCGAATTTTCGGTGCTCCAAACAACATTGGTCGGAGGCAGAAGATTCATTTTCATTCTTTCTGTATAAGCTACCGAAGCCTCACTGCTCTGAAGTTCAGCAGGTGTATCGCTTATAGCCTTAACGGTAACAGAAATATCACCGCACTTAATCTTTGTCGGGAAATCAGCAGTAGTACCATTGATATCTTTATCTTCTATTATATATGTACCTGCACCGATTCCGTTTGTTGAAACAACTGTTACCTCGTAACCGTCTGCATCAGCAACAGCGTCCCATGTGATTTTTCCGTCAGCAACCTTAACGTTTGTCGGTGCTTTAAGTGACGGAATGTTTGTTTTGATTTTAAGTACAGGAACACTGAATGTAAGATCGTCAGATGTAAGATAATCATTGTTTACACAATTCAATTCTGTACCATAAGGATTTCTTTCGGCGTAATAATCTCCGTCAACGCCGTTTATTTTACGGGGGAATACAAACTCTGCATCTCCGTCAGCAACCGCCTCAAACTTGAACGCAACAAGGTTTGTATTTTCAACAGCTATGGAGCCTTCATCGCCGTTAGCCCACTGCATTGATACCAAAACAGTTTCTTTTCCTGCAACCGGAGCAGAAGCAGCGTATCTGTCTGCCACTTTTTCAATCTTCGGAAGATGTTTGGTTGAATTTAATTCCATACTTCCTATACTGAAAATTTCTACACCATATGCACCAGCTTCAGCAGCACTAAATCCGCTGATACCGTCTGCAGGAATAACCACATCTTCCGACGCACTGTAATTAACCAGTTTAACCAGACTTGGGTCATAACCAAACGTCATAGCACCCTGTGCTAAAGCTCCCCCAAGTCCGCCAAGCTTAACTGCAGCATACACGATATCGCCAGACTCAACGGTATTACCCTGAACCTTCGTCTGCAACGCAGCGTCCTCATAGTATTCAACAGAAACAGTACCTTTAGTCTCTGCTGATACAAGAGTGCAGTTAGCTGTTATCGCCATCAGCATAGAAAGCGATAATAGTAAACTTAAAATTTTCTTTCCCATAATCTCTCCCTCTCTTTTTTCATACTATAAGCGTTTATATGATATATACCCAACGCAGTCCTGCGTTTTATACAAACCGAATCTCCTTACAAGGACTGCATCGTTAACGTTGCGGTACACGCTGTCAACCCAAAAAGGAGTCTATATCCGCTTATAATATTATTTTTCTATGTCATTCTATCACAAACAAAATTCAATGTCAAGACGCTTGTATTAATTTTTTGGTATTTTCGGAAAAATAGTGCTATATGCACATTTTAATAGGTACAAACTGTATTTTTTGCCTATTTGTCAGACCTTACCGTCCCAGAATTTCTCTTAATTTGTCGCACGATTTTCCGTAAAATTCAAGCGGTGTTTCGTCAAGGATAATGTCAGGCTTTTTCTGCATTTGGTTTATTCCGTCAAAAAGCAGTCCGATATTAAGCTCGCCCTCACCTGCAAGTGCAAATTGCTTATCCTTTCCCGAAAACTTGAAATCCTTCAGATGTACTGCACGGATTTTTTCGCCAAGGCTGTCAAACGCACTCTGTATGATATAATCCTGTCTGCCAGCATTTTCCGCATTGATGATATTTGCGATATCGAGAATAATTCCGAGATTTTTTGAATCGATGTCGCTTAGCATCTGAGCCGCACGTTCGACGGAATAAATCGTAAAAATGCAGACAGGCTCTATATAAATCATAACATTTTTATCCTCGGCTTTTCTTACAAGCAGCTCGATATTTTTAAGGAAATTTCTGTAATTTTCATCGGAGTGAGTATATGCCAAATCTCTAACCGACCCCGTTTCCGTGCCGACTCCGCCCGCATTAAACGCTGCCGCATAGTCGATAAAGCTGTCAAAGCGTCTGAGCTGTGCCTCCAATGATGTACGATTTTCGTCAACGGGGTTGATGTAACAGCCTAAAACCGACACATCAAGCCCGTATTCTTTGAGCTTTTCTTTTACCTCACAGGCAAGCCTTTCATCATATCCGAGCTTGTCAAAATCAATGTTATTCATAGTTTTTGCCATAGCAAACTGAAGCTTGGAAATCCCATTCTCCCTTGCTTTTTGGCACATTTCCTCAAAATTGTCCGCGATATCGTGACCTCGCAGACCGAATGAATAATTCATACTTTTCCTCCCTGTTTTACTCCTATTTTCCGACAAACGTCCGCAATCTCGCAATTCTCACAATCAGGCTTTCTCGCACTGCAACGCACTCTGCCGTGATTAACCATCTGGTGGCAAAAGCGCAGGCTGTAATCGTCGGGGAGAATTTTACGCAGCGCTGTTTCAATCCGTACAGGGTCATCGTCTGCGACAAGTCCGATACGGTTTGTAAGACGTATGCAATGCGTGTCCACCACAATTGCACCAGACTTGCCGAAAATATCACCCAGCACAAGATTTGCGGTCTTTCTGCCCGTGCCTGCAAGCGTCAGCAAATCCTCCATCGTATCGGGCACTTCGCCGCCGTAGACCTCCAAAAGACGTTTGCAGCAAGCGATAATGTTCTTCGCCTTATTCTTGTAAAAGCCTGTCGAACGGATAAGCTCCTCAAGCTCGGAAATATCGGCATTTGCGAAATCCTCGCAGGTTTTATAGCGTTTGAAAAGGTCTTTTGTGACTATATTAACCCTCGCATCGGTACATTGTGCGGAAAGCAGTGTTGCAATGAGCATTTCGAGCGGATTGGAATAATCAAGACTGCATTTAACCTCGGGATATGCCGCATCAAGCCTTTTTCTCAGCTCTGCCACACGTTCCTTTTTCGTCATTTCGGCACCGCCTCCTTTTTGGTAAGAAACGACAGCTTCGTTTCAGAAATAATTGTTGCCGCAAAAATCAGGCAAAAGCCTACAACCAGCCTCGGTGTCAGCTTTTCACCGTATATCATAACAGAGAAAATTACGCCGAACACCGATTCAAGGCTTAAAAGTATCGCCGCATTGGCAGGCGGAAGGTGCGACTGTCCCCAGTTCTGGCAAAGGAGTGTTACCCCCGTACAGAAAACCGCCATATACAAAAGCTCACGCCACGCACCAGAAAACCAGCCGACAGGCAGCGTATCAACACATACCGAGCCGACAGCGGCAATGAGTCCGCAGGCGAAAAATTGCAGAATTGTGAGCAGAACAGGGTCGGTATCCCCCGAAAATTTCGCAATAAGTATAATATGCGCCGCCCAGAAAAAGCCGCTTATCAAGGTCATATAATCGCCCATCTGCACGGTGAAGCTCTCTGTCAGCGACACAAAGCCGATACCCGTCAGGCAGGATATTGCGGCGATTATGTTATAGCGGTCGGGACGTTTTCTGTCCACCGCCCAATAAAGAAACGGCACAATTATACAATAAACCGAGGTCAGGAACGCATTCTTACCCGGCGTGGTATTTGCAAGACCTATCGTTTGCAGATAGTACGCCATAAAAAGACACGCTCCCGTCAATGCACCCGAGGCAAGACTTTTCGGAGTAACAGCGGAAAGCTTTTTCCAAAAAACTACCGACAGCAGACACCCTGCGACCAAAAACCTGAATGCAAGTATAAACAGAATAGGCAGGCTGTCAAGTGTGTTTTTCAGCACCACGAACGAGCTGCCCCAGATTACGGTAGCAACAAGCAGTGCCAGACGTGCCGATACCCTTTTATTCATCAAATCAAAACCTTTCAACAAATCTATCTTCATTCTATCACAAAACCGCCGTATGTGCAAGCAAATTTACCCTTAAAAATATTTGACGAATGCTTGCCTATCTGTTATAATGTAAGATAAGGTGGTGTATTTATGCTTACAACTATTATATTTACCGTTTTAATAATATTGACGGTATTGCAAATAATAACGCTCGTACTTATATTTATGAAGAAATCGGACAGCGAAGCACTCAAAAATGACCTCGCACGTCAAAGTGAGGCGACAGGTCAAATGGTACGCAGTATCGGCGACGCTATTGCGAAGGAACAGGCAGCTTCCGCCGAGCTGCAGAAGGAGCGGCTTGAACAGATTGGCAAAAGCGTATCCTCGTCAATGGCACAGCAGGAGCTTCGTTTCAAAACCTTTGAGAGCGAAACGAGAGAAAAGCTTGAAAATATCCGAAATGTGACCGAAAAACAGCTTTTGCAAATCCGTGACGACAACTCAAAACGCCTTGACGAAATGCGTCGGACGGTTGACGAAAAGCTCCAGAAAACCCTTGAGGAAAAGATGAATGAATCGTTCAGGCTCGTGTCCGAGCGGCTTGAACAAGTTTATAAGGGACTCGGAGAAATGCAAACGCTTGCAAACGGAGTCGGTGACCTGAAAAAGGTGCTTTCAAACGTAAAAACACGTGGTATTCTCGGTGAAATTCAGCTCGGAGCAATATTAAAGGAAATTCTTTCGCCGCAGCAGTACGAGGAAAACGTCGTAACCGTGCCGAACAGCCATAATCCTGTCGAATTTGCAGTGAAATTTCCGCACGACGACGGCGGTTTTACCTATCTGCCAATCGACTCGAAATTTCCGCTCGATGCATACACCGCACTCCAGACGGCATATGACGAGGGTGACTCCGATGCGATAAAATCAGCGGCAGCGGTGCTTTGTACAAGGCTGAAGCAGTTCGCCAAGGACGTACACGAGAAATATGTGCTGTCGCCGTACACGACGGAATTTGCGATTGTATTTCTGCCTATTGAGGGACTTTATGCCGAGGCGGTAAACCGAGGTATGGTCGAGGTACTGCAAAGAGAATATAAGGTAAATATTACAGGTCCGAGCACTATGGCGGCACTTCTCAATTCCTTGCAGATGGGCTTCAAAACGCTGGCAATAGAGAAGCGTTCGGCAGAGGTCTGGACAATTCTCGGTGCTGTGAAGAAGGAATTTGACACCTTCGGCAAGGTTTTAGACTCAGCACAAAAGAAGATAGAGCAGGCAAACTCCGAGCTTGACAAGCTTGTGGGAGTGCGTACCCGTGCAATTACCAGAAAGCTTAAGGGTGTGGAAACTCTTGACGGCGAGTCTGCACATTCAATACTGGAAATCGAGGAAGATTATAACGAGAATTAGGGACACTAAATAAGGGGACATAAAATGAAAATTGACCGCAACGAGGTTTTACGGTATATGGGACAGCGTCGGGAGGCTCCGAGCGAGGATATTATGCAAACGGTAGAGAGCGTTTGCACCGAAATGGAACGTACCGTAAAGCCGAGATATATTTATAAGGTTTTGCCCATAACCTCTGACGGAGAGCGTGTTTTTGCCGAGGGCACGGTGTTTGAGAGCAAAAAGCTTGCAGGGCATCTTCGGGAAACCGAAAATGCGGCAATACTGTGTGCAACTCTCGGTGTTGAGGCTGATAATATTATCCGCCGTTCCGCTTTAACAGGGACACTAAATGCCTCTGCGGCACAAGCGGCGGGTGCGGCTATGATAGAGCAGGTTTTGGACGAGGTGTGTGTGCGTATTGCGGAGGATACGGGACTTTTCACATTGTCCCGATTTTCGCCAGGCTACGGCGACTGGACGCTGTCCGACCAAAGAACAATGCTCTCTCTTGCAGACGCTACCAAGCGTATCGGCATAACCCTGACCGACAGTATGATGATGTTGCCCACAAAGTCGGTTACGGCAATTGTGGGACTTTCAGATAAGTGTAAACACAACAATACTCGCAGCTGCGACAGCTGCAATAAAAAGGACTGTGATTTCAGACGATGAAAAATTTTAGAAACCTTTTGGGAAAAGAACTGCTGTTTTTTGACGGTGCAATGGGTACAATGCTACAGGAAAGAGGACTTGCGGCAGGCGAGATACCCGAGCTTTGGAATATAAACCGCCCCGAGGATATTTTAAGCGTACACAAAAGCTATGTTGATGCAGGGGCAGATATTATAATAACCAATACCTTCGGTGCAAATCCGATTAAATTTAACGGGGACACTAAATTACTCGCTGATGTAATTTCAGGCGGTGTACGAATAGCAAAGCAAGCAAATCCCGAAGGCTTTACCGCTCTTGATATCGGACCCTTGGGTAAGCTTCTTATGCCCTTCGGCGACCTTTCCTTTGAAAGCGCTTATAACGCTTTTGCGGAGGTTGTAAAAATCGGCACTGTGTCAGGCTGCGACCTGATACTGATTGAAACGATGAGCGATATATACGAGGCGAAAGCGGCAGTTTTGGCTGCAAAGGAAAATTCCGACCTGCCTGTTGTACTGACCTTCTCCTTTGATGAAAGCGGACGACTTTTAACAGGTGCGGATATACTGACAGCGGCGACAGTTTTTGACGGACTTGGCATTGATGCAATCGGCTTTAACTGCGGACTTGGCCCCCGTGAGATGCTGCCGCTCCTGAAAGAGCTGGCAAGGCTGACCTCGCTCCCGATTGTTGTAAATCCGAACGCAGGTCTGCCCGTTGCGGTAGACGGTAAGACGGTATTCAACGTACGTCCCGACGAGTTTGCGGCGTTGCAGGAGGAGGTTTTCCAAAGCGGTGCGGCAATTTTAGGCGGCTGTTGCGGTACTACTCC
>JAFULX010000009.1 GCA_017483065.1 Clostridia bacterium
CTTTGTCGAGAGTATCGCACACCATCTCAAACTTGTGACGAAGAATATCTGCGTGCTTTCTCATATGCTCTACAACACCGTTGATATCCTTGTAAAATCTTACGTGACGGAGTTGGTTTACCTTGTCGTGACCAATTGTTTGAATGGTAAGCTGTTTCTTGATTTCCTCAATATTTGCGGCAGATGCTGCAATTGTAGCAACACCTGAACCTGGGAAACTGATTTTTGAGGTTGAGCAGAATTTATAAACGATATCGGGATTACCTGCCTTTTCGCAAGCTTCAAGAATTTCAACGAGATAATCCTGATCGTCATCGTATAAATGATGCACACCGTAAGCGTTATCCCAGTAAATTCTAAAATCCTTTGCAGCGGGCTTGAGTGCGGCAAAACGTCTTACCGTTTCGTCGGAATAGGTGATACCCTGTGGATTTGAATACTTAGGTACACACCAAATACCCTTGATTGAATCGTCCTTGCTTACCAATTCCTCAACCATATCCATATCAGGACCTGTCGGGAGCATAGGAACATTTATCATTTCAATACCGAAAAATTCAGTGATTGCAAAATGTCTGTCATAACCGGGTACGGGACAAAGGAACTTTACCTTGTCAAGCTTGCACCAAGGAGTTGAGCCGAGTACACCGTGTGTATATGAACGTGATATAGTGTCATACATTACATTAAGACTTGAGTTGCCGTATATAATCACATTGTCAATGGGCACCTCAATCATATCTGCAAGGAGCTTTTTCGCATCGTGAATACCGCAAAGAACACCGTAGTTACGGCAGTCAACACCGTCGGATACAAGCTCTGAGCTGCTCGACAGAACGTCCATCATTTCCATTGAAAGATTAAGCTGCTCTGCTGACGGTTTACCTCTCGACATATCAAGTGACAAATTCTTTGCTTTGATTGCGGAAAATTCCTTTTCTAACTTATCCTTCTCGGCAAGAAGCTCTGCCGAGGTCATTTCTACATAAGGTTTCATTGATAGACCTCCACTCACAAAAATTCAATATATTATATCATATTTTGCAAAGAATTTCAACATCAAAAATAAATTTGTCGCATATAACAACAAATTTACGTAAAAATATTTCAATATTGTTCTTTTGCACAAAAATCAGCGCGTAAAACTGTTGGTTGACTCGCTGTACATATAGCCCATGTCTGCCATTTTATCAACAATTTCTTTGATATCCGCATCTTCTGCTCTGCAAAGCTCGTCAAGAGAAGAATATTCATCACGCAGTTTTGTGTTGAGGTAACTCAGCAAAATATATTTGTCCTTTGGTAACATTATTTCATCTCCGTTTCGAATAAATTATATCACAAATTATTATTGATTTCAATATTTTCGGGCAGAATAAAAGCCGCAGTACTTAAGTACACTGCGGCTTTTATCTTGGATTAAATTTACTTATTTAATCTTGTTTTCGTAGTCCTCGATCATCTTCTTAACCATCTGACCGCCGATAGAACCTGCCTGCTTTGAGGTAAGGTCACCGTTATAACCCTGCTTAAGGTTAACGCCAACCTCGTTAGCTGCTTCCATCTTGAAGTTTTCCATTGCCTTCTTAGCTTCAGGAACTACAATCTTTGACTTACTCATTTTTCTTTCCTCCATTTAATTTGCACTTTCGCCGTGCTTGTTTTATATAGTCACTTTCTGTCGACTACACCTATATTTTGTGCTGTTTTGTAATTTGTATTCAATATAAATTTTACCAAAAAAACGAGCCTTTGTATTAAGGCTCGCCGTTGATTTA
>JAFULX010000090.1 GCA_017483065.1 Clostridia bacterium
ACGTCGGCGGTTTCGTGGATTGACTCCTCGCCCTCGCCGAGGTTGAAAAAGTCGAAAACCTCCGCAATCGGCTCTGCATTATATGCACAGGGACCGCCGCCGCAGATTATGGGATAGCTTTCGTCCCTGTCCTTTGCAAGTATCGGAATACCTGCCAAATCGAGCATATTCACTACATTTGAATAGCACAGCTCATACTGAAGCGTTATTCCGAGCATATCAAAGCCGATAACCTCGTCGCCCGACTCCAATGCGAAAAGCTTTTCGCCCCGCTCCCGCATCAAATCCTCCATATCGCTCCACGGTGCGAAAACACGCTCGCACCACGTGTCGGGACGTTCGTTCAGCGTATGATAAAGTATTTTTATTCCCAGATGCGACATTCCTATCTCGTATGTATCGGGAAATATAAAGCCGTACCTAAGCTCCACGCTCTTCGGGTCTTTCATTACCGAATTTATCTCGCCGCCCGTGTAGCGTGTCGGCTTTTGTACCTGTGAAAGTATTTTGTCACGTTGTGTATATGGCATTTAGTATAAACCTCTCATAAGTAAAACTTAGGGGGCGGAAAAGCCCCCCTTGCTGTTATTCTTCTACTGTTTCTTTCTTCTCTTCCTTTTTCTTCTTCATTGAAGAAACCGCACCGTTCACCTTATCCACCATTTCGGGCATAAGGTCGATAAGCTTATCAACGGGTGATGATGTTTCGGTTATCGGCAAAAGTCTTACATTGCCGCCGCCGACTACTAAAAATGCAACAGGCTTCACGTTAGCACCGCCGCCTGCACCGCCGCCGAAAAGTGCGTCCTGTCCGTCGGTTACATTTGCCTTCTTGCCAGGGATTTCGCTTCCTCCTGCCGCAAATCCGAAGGACACCGTGGAGATGGGGATAATTACTGTGTTATCGGGTGCTGTTACAGCATTTCCGACAATAGTGTCAACATCAACCATCGCCTTAATATTACTCATCGCCGTGTCCATCAAGCCCTGAATTGGGTGTTCTGCCATTTTTAATCACGTTCCTTTCCTTTTTTTATCTTTAATAATAGCTTAATAAGCTTTACTGCAATAACCATAATATGCACATTTTGGAGCTTTACTATGCACTCGCCGTCCGTTTCGAGAGCCGTTTTGGCAAACTCGGGCGTTATGAAAATTTCGCTCCTGTCAACCCTTGCATAATTCGCCGCAATACCCACAAGTCCGTGTACAATACCGCTGATTACACCGAAAAGTATTCCCGTACTCGCCGCATCGCCCGTACCGTAGTAGAAATTAAACCTGATAAGCTCAAACCGAAACGCATTCTTAGCCGTGTAGGAGATAATATCCTTCACGTCGTCGGCAATCAGGCGGTACAGCTCAATTCCGCCCTTAATCCGCTCGGTCATAGACGGTTTTTCGACAATTTCCTTCGGCTTTTTGTCCTTTTTGGATTTTGACGGCTTTTTGCTTTCGGAGGGGTGAATGCGAAACCGTAAAAAAGCGATTTTGACCGCAATTTCCAACCCAGAGCCGTTCGGATTTTTATAAAAGCGTACCAAAGCACGCACGGGAATAAGCATAATCAAAAGGATAATTGCAGCTATAACTGCCGTGACGATTAGTGCAATTCGCACGCTTTGGCACCTCCTGACAAAAAATTATGCTTCTTCGGCTTCTTCGACTTCCTCAATTTGATACTGCTCGTATTCCATACCGATTTTTGAAAAATCAATGGCGGGCAGTTCGTCGGGTGTTCTCAGTCCGAAGCAACGCAGAAAATTCTGCGTTGTGCGGAAGAGTATCGGTCTTCCCGGTGCGTCAAGTCTGCCACATTCCTCTACAAGACCTCTTTCGGCAAGTCGGTTTACCGCACCGTCCGAGTTTACACCTCTTATAAACTCAACCTGACCCTTGGTAACAGGCTGCTTATACGCAATTATCGCCAGAGCCTCCATAGCGGCATTCGATAATGCCTGTCTGCGTTGTTCGCCCAGAATATCCTGTATGTAAGCGTAATATTCGGGACGTGAGCAAAGCTGATAGCCCTCGTCAATCTCTATTATTTTAAGTCCTCTCGTGCCGCTGTCGTAGCTTTCGGCAAGCCTTTTTGCCGCCTCGGAAACCTCCTCAATGCTGACCTCCAGCACCGAGGCAAGCTTAGCACACTTAACAGGCTCGCCTGCGGCAAAGAGGATTCCCTCACTGGCACATTCTATATTCACGTTTTCCACCTTGCTTCGTTTGCTCCCTTCACACCTGTAACAGTATAAAATCCTTCTTGTTTTCGTCGTATTCCGTCTTGATTTTGCTTAACTTTATCATTTCGAGTATTGCCAAAAATGTGGCAATCATTTCAGGCTTTGAGTCCTCGGGCTTAAAAACCGAGCGGAAAGACAATCGTGGAGTTTTTGCAAGATATTTGCACACCTTCTCCACCATATCCTCA
>JAFULX010000091.1 GCA_017483065.1 Clostridia bacterium
AAGGTGCATTGTTCGGTGCTTGCCGAGGAGGCTATCAAGGCGGCAATCGACAACTACAAAAGCCGTCAGGGTGTTAATCTCGGTGCGTCACATTGCAGCGATTGCAGTGAGTGCTGTCACAAATGCGGCGATACAGAAAGTGATAAATAATTTCAATAAACTGTTGCAAGATTGAAATTAATATGTTAAAATAGAATAAACACAGACAGGGAATACATTTTTTGGAAAAATTTAATGTATTCCCGTTTTTTAAGAAAAAACCTTTTATAAGGGGTAAACGGAGGCTCGAAAATGGAAGCAAAATATAAGAAAATTCTGCTCAAGGTCAGCGGCGAGGCACTTGCAGGCGACAAAGGTCACGGTCTTGATGAGGGAACGCTGTCCGCAGTTTCACAGAGTATCAAAAAGGTAGTCGATATGGGCGTCAAGGTGTCCATAGTAGTCGGCGGCGGCAATATCTGGCGTGGCAGAAGCAGCGAGAATATGGATAGAACAAGAGCCGACCATATGGGAATGCTTGCAACCGTTATCAACGCACTCGGACTATGCTCCGCACTCGAGGCTTGCGGTGTGGAAACGAGAGTACAGTCTGCGATTGAAATGCGTGCCGTTGCCGAGCCGTACATAAGAGGTAAGGCTGTAAGACATCTTGATAAGGGCAGAGTGGTAATATTTGCCGCAGGTACGGGCAATCCCTTTATGTCAACCGATACGGCAGCAGCACTTCGTGCGGTTGAAACCGAGGCGGATATAATCCTGCTTGCAAAGAAGGTGGACGCAGTTTACGATTCCGACCCCAAATTAAACCCCAATGCGAAAAGGTACGATTCGCTATCCTTCTCCGACATACTCGGCAAGAATTTGGGCGTTATGGACTCCACCGCAGCGTCTATGTGCCGTGACAACGATATGTCAATCCTTGTTTTCGGTCTAGACGACCCCGAAAATATTGTAAGAGCGGTTTCAGGCGAGAGAATAGGAACACTGGTAAGTAATACAGGTGAAAGATAATAAAGAAAGGAAGTAAATATTATGTCAAAGTATCCCGAAATAGAAGAAAGAATGAACAAAAGAGTGGACGGCTTCCACTCCGAGCTTAAAACAATCAGAGCAGGCAGAGCAAATGCGTCTGTCCTCGATAAGGTTGCCATTGACTACTACGGCACACCGACACCCATTCAGCAGGTAGGCTCAATCTCATCACCCGAGCCGAGAATGCTGGTAATCCAGCCGTGGGACGCATCTGTACTCGGCGAGATTGAAAAGGCAATCAATAAGTCGGAAATCGGCATCACACCGCAGAATGACGGCAAGGTTATCCGCCTCAACTTCCCGCCCCTTACAGAGGAACGCAGAAAAGAGCTTGTTAAGCAGGTGAAGAAGTACTCCGAGGAGGCAAAGGTGCAGATTAGAAACGCACGCCGTGACGCAATGGAGGACTACAAGACCAAGAAGAAGAATTCGGAAATCACCGAGGACGATTTGAAGGGAATTGAGAAGGATATTCAGAACCTCACCGACAAGTATATCAAGGAAATCGACGATATAACTGCCGATAAGGAAAAGGAAATTCTCGAGGTATAATAAATTTTATAAACGGAATTGCGGACTTATGTCCGCTTTTTCCGCATTATCGGGAAAGGATTTTGCTATGTTTTTTAAGAAAAAGAAGCCTTCGGCGATTGATATGGAAAATCTCCCGAAGCATATCGGCGTGATAATGGACGGCAACGGCAGATGGGCGAAAAAGCGTGGTCTGCCGAGGAGTGCAGGGCATAAAGCAGGTGCCGACTCACTCAAAAAAATTGTTACAGCGTGTAACAAAATGGGTATCCGCTACATAACCGTATATGCCTTTTCCACCGAGAACTGGTCACGTCCGAAGGAGGAGGTTGACTACCTGATGAACCTTCTTTTAGGGTATCTGCGTGACGCAGAGAACACGCTTGCGGGCGAAAATGTCGTAATCCGTGCCATCGGCTCACGAGCCGAGCTTTCGGAGGAAATACAGGAGCAGATTATAAAAACCGAGGCATTTACGGCGAATAATACAGGAATTGTAATGAATATTGCTCTCAACTACGGTGCGAGGGAGGAGCTTACAACCGCAGTACGGGGTATCGCAGATGACGTTCAAAAGGGAGAAATAACTGTGGGAGATATCAGTCCCGAGCTTATATCTTCAAGGCTCTACACGGGCGGACAGCCCGACCCCGACCTCTTAATCCGCACAAGCGGTGAGATACGGCTTTCCAACTTTATGCTGTGGCAGCTTGCCTATTCGGAGATGTATTTCACCGACAAGCTGTGGCCCGACTTTACCGTGCGTGACCTTGAGGACGCAATAATCGAATACCAGAGAAGAAACCGCCGTTTCGGCGGAGTATAACAGGAGGAGAGTTTATGCTGACACGGATTTTGACAGCACTAATCGGAATTGTCGTTTTTTTTGCGGTGCTTGCACTGCCGCAACAGGTGTTCACGCTTATAGTATTCGCCGTTACGGCTGTTATGCTCGGTGAAATGTACGGCGTTTTAAAATGCGGACGTCTTGTAGATGCGGTCGGATTTCTTTCGGGAGCGGCTGTGTTTGTGCCTATGCTGCTTTCGGGCAAAGGCTTTGGTCTTGCACTTGCCGTTGTGATTATGCTCTATCTTTTCACGATTGTTTTCCTTCACGGAAAAAGAAATTGCAAAGATGTTCTTGCACACGGCTTTGTTACGCTGTTTCTTACATTTTTTATGAGCTATATTGTCCGTATAAGACTTGAATTTCCCACTTGGGCGGTGCTTTGGGTGTTCATAATTGCGTGGTTTACCGACTCGGGTGCATATTTTGCAGGTGTATTTCTCGGCAAGCATAAGCTTGTACCTCACATCAGCCCGAAAAAGACAGTTGAGGGTGCGGTCGGCGGCGTTGTGCTGTGCGTGATAGCCAGTGCGGTATATGCGTATATTCTTAACGTCTATGCGGCAGGCGAAAAGGAAATTGCCGTTGATTTGTTTGTAGCATTTATGCTTATGGGACTTGTCGGCTCGGTGCTTTCGCAGTTCGGCGACCTTGTTGCCTCCTGTATCAAGCGTGACTACGAGATTAAGGACTACGGCTCGATTCTTCCCGGCCACGGCGGTCTGATGGATAGATTTGACAGCGTGGTGTTTATTGCACCCTTTGTTTATTATGCTATACGTCTGATTGTTATGTAAAGAAGGTATATATATGGAAATAAAGCATAATATATCAATACTGGGGGCAACAGGCTCTATCGGTACACAGACGCTCGATATTGTAAGGGAAAACCCTGATATAAGCGTGCGTGCAATCGCCGCACACAAGAACATTAAGCTTTTAGAGGAGCAGGCGAGGGAGTTTAACCCCGATTTCGTGTCGGTTACCGACGAAAAAGCCGCCGCAGAGCTTAAAATCAAACTTGCCGATACCTCTGTGCGTGTGCTTTCGGGCGAGAGCGGACTTATCGAAACAGCGACGGCGGACGGTGCGGATACCGTTGTTACCGCAGTAGTCGGCATTGCAGGCTTAAAGCCTACAATCGAGGCTATAAAAGCAAGGAAAAATATCGCCCTTGCCAACAAGGAAACCCTTGTTACGGGCGGTCATATAGTAACGGCTCTTGCAAGGGAGTACGGCTCGGCACTTTTGCCCGTAGACAGCGAGCATAGTGCGATTTTCCAATCCCTGCAAGGCTCACGGGACAAAAGCGAGATTAAGAAAATTCTCTTAACCGCCTCGGGCGGACCGTTTTTCGGCAAGACGAGAGCAGAGCTTGCGGACGTAACACCTGCCGACGCACTCAAGCACCCGAACTGGGATATGGGTGCTAAGGTTACAATCGACTCGTCCACCCTTGTCAATAAGGGACTTGAGGTGATGGAGGCACGGTGGCTGTTTGGTGTTGATATCGACGATATAGAGGTGCTTGTACACCGTCAGAGTGTAGTTCACTCGGCAGTTGAATTTTGCGACAATGCCGTGATTGCACAGCTCGGCACGCCCGATATGCGTCTGCCTATCCAGTATGCGATTACCTATCCGTACCGCAGACCGATGAGCGGTAATGTACTTGATTTTACAAGGTATAATACACTAACCTTTGCAAAGCCCGACACCGACACGTTTTTTGCGTTGTCCCTTGCGTTCGAGGCGGGCAGAAAGGGCGGAATACTGCCGACGGTATTCAACAGTGCCGACGAGGCGGCGGTTGAGCTGTTTTTAGCAGGAAAAATAGGATATCTTGATATTGCCGACCGTATAGCGGCGGCTATGCAGAATGCTCCGTGCGTACAAAATCCGACCATTGACGAGATTTTTGAGGCGGACGCATATGCACGTGATTTTGTGAAAAACAGGAGTTGATAGCGAGTGCTGACCGCATTGGTGACAGTTGTAATATTTCTTGTGATGATTTCCCTGCACGAGCTTGGCCATTTTACGATAGCAAAGCTGTGCGGCGTTGAGGTCAGCGAATTTGCGATAGGAATGGGTCCTGCCATCTTCAAAAAGCAGGGGAGGGAAACCCTGTATTCGGTAAGAATTTTGCCAATCGGCGGTTACTGCAAATTAGAGGGCGAGGACGATGTAAGCGATAACCCAAGAGCCTTCTGCAACCAAAAGCTGTGGAAACGCTTTGCAGTTGTAGTGGCAGGTGCGGTTGTGAATGTAGTGCTCGGCTTTGTGATTTTCGCAGTTATCGCCTCGCAGAGCGCACCATATGCAACAAACCGTATTGCAAGTCTTGACGAACGCTCGTCAATGTATGCCGCAGGTGTTATGAGCGGTGATAAAATTGTCGAAATCAACGGCAGAAATATTAGCTTTTACCGTGATATCAGCCTTTATAAATCGGAAATCACAGGTGCGGAAAATGTCGAAATGACGGTCAAGCGTGACGGTGCAAGGCTGAAATTCACCTTTCCGCTAAGCCAAATGACAGGCACGAGAGTTTACGGAGCTGACGGCGTAACAGATACCACCACTATGAACGGTATTACCGAGGTGGAGGAATACGCATATGCTGAGGGGTATGAGATACCGCCCGAAATGATAGGCAAGGAGGTCAGCATTGACAGCCTTATGCTCGGCTTTTCACCCGAAATGGTGGAAATGACGCCGCTGACGCTTATAAATGAAGCGTACTGCAACACGAAATTTGTCGTAAAGCTTGTTTATCGGTCGCTTTGGGATATGGTCAGCGGAAAAGCAGGACTGGAGCAGGTTTCAGGACCTGTCGGAGTGGTTGACGCAGTAAATACGGCGGTAAAATCGGACTACGGCTTAATGTCTGTGCTGTCACTTACGGCACTTCTCACGATAAATTTGGGAGTATTCAATCTCCTGCCTCTCCCCGCACTTGACGGCGGCAGACTTTTCTTTATGATAATAGAGCTTTTCAGAGGAAAACCCGTACCGCCCGAAAAGGAAGGTATGGTACACGCAATCGGATTATTGCTCTTACTGATATTTGCGGCACTTATTTCTGCAAAGGATATCATAATGCTTATAAACAGGTAGGGACGGCTGGTTAAAATCGTCCGCAGCCTTGATAGAAACATATTGAAAGGATAAAATCTGATGAAAAGGATAGTCACAGTCGGCGGTGTCAAAATCGGCGGAGATAACCCGATTTCGATACAGTCGATGACCAATACAGATACAAGAGATGTTAAGAGTACCGTTTCGCAGATTTCACGGCTTGCCGAGGCGGGCTGTGAGATTGTGCGTGTTGCCGTACCCGATATGGAGGCGGCACAGGCGGTTTCTGAGATAAAAAAGCAGATTACTCTGCCCCTTGTTGCCGATATACATTTTGATTACCGCCTTGCACTCGAGGTTATTCGTGGCGGTGTTGATAAGGTGCGTATTAACCCAGGCAATATCGGCAGCCGAGAAAATGTAAAAGCGGTTGCGGACGCTTGCCGCCAGCGGAATATTCCGATAAGAATTGGCGTAAACGGCGGCTCTTTGGAAAAGGAGCTATTGCAAAAATACGGCAGACCGTCTGCCGAAGCACTTGTCGAAAGTGCCTTGGGTCATATTAAAATTTTAGAGGATTTGGACTTTGGCGATATCGTAGTTTCCATCAAGGTTTCAGACGTTCCGACGATGATAGAAGCATACCGCCGTTTTGATAAAATCAGCGACATACCGTTACATATCGGCGTGACCGAGGCAGGCACGCTGAAGAGCGGAATTATCAAGTCGAGTGCGGGACTTGGTGCACTTTTGGCGGAGGATATCGGCAATACAATGCGTGTTTCGCTGACCGCCGACCCCGTCGAGGAAATTTATGCTGCCCGTGATATTTTGAAGGTTATGGGCAAGAGAAAGAGCGGCGCAATGCTCGTTTCCTGTCCGACCTGCGGCAGAACGAGAATTGACCTCATACCGCTTGCCGAGAAGGTGGAGCGAATGATTTCGGGTATTGAAAAGCCGATTAAGGTTGCTGTTATGGGCTGTGCAGTAAACGGCCCGGGCGAGGCTCGTGAAGCGGATATCGGCATTGCGGGCGGAAACGGCGAGGGACTTATCTTCAAAAAGGGCGAAATTTTGAGAAAAGTCCCCGAGGACAGGCTTTTAGATGAGCTTAAAGCGGAGATAGACAAGCTTTTATAAGAAAGGAATTACAGCAGATGAAAAAAATATTGGTTGTAAACGGCCCGAATTTGAATATGCTCGGCATCAGAGAGACTGGCGTGTATGGCAACGAAAATTACGATGCCCTCTGCGAAAAAATCAAGGAAAAGGCAGAGTCGCTCGGTGTTGAGGTTGAGTGCTTTCAGAGCAATTCCGAGGGCGGAATTATAGACAAAATCCAGAGCGTGTACGGCAAAGCTGACGGAATTATTATTAACCCAGGTGCATACACGCACTATTCCTACGCAATCCACGATTGCATAAAGTCGGTTTCTATCCCGACAATCGAGGTACATATCTCCAATATCCACACCCGTGAGGAGTTCCGTCACAAGTCGGTGACAGCACCTGCGTGCGTCGGACAGATTTGCGGACTTGGCTTTAAGGGATATTTACTGGCATTGGAGGCACTTTGCGAATGAGCAGAATAGAACGGCTCAGAGCGGTCTTGCCTGAAAATACGGCGGCATATATCACCGCATACCCCGACATTTTCTACTATTCAGGCTTTCAGAGCGAGGACGCACGGCTCATAATTTCTGCCAAAAAGGCGATAATAATTACCGATTCACGCTATACCCTTCAGGCACGTGTTCAGGCACCCGAATTTGAGCTGTACGACATAAAAAACGGCTTGAAGGGTGCATTTGAGCTTGTTTCTGAGGAAAAAATCCTCTTTCAGGAGGAAAATCTCTCGGTTAAAAGCTACAACGCACTTTGTGCGGATATATGTAAAAAAACCTTTGAAGCATCAAACGGAGCAATTTCAAAGCCCAGAGAAATAAAGGACAGCGGCGAAATCGCAAAAATCCGTGCCGCCGAGGAGCTTGGCGACAGAGCTTTTTCCTATATATTGGAAAGAATTGCCGTCGGCAGGCAGGAGCGTGAAATTGCACTTGAGCTTGAGTTTTTTATGCGTCAGAACGGTGCTTCGGGATTGTCCTTTGAAACTATCGCCGCAAGCGGTGTGCGTTCTGCAATGCCGCACGGTGTGGCAAGCGATAAGGTGATTGAAAAGGGCGATTTGCTCACCCTTGATTTCGGCTGTGTGCTTGACGGCTACTGCTCCGATATGACTCGAACGGTTGCTGTCGGTGAGCTTTCCGAAAGAGCAAGGGAAATTTATGAGGTTGTGAAAAAGGCACAGCAGACGGCACTTGACGTAATTTCCGAGGGTGTGAAGCTTTCCGCTGTTGATAAGGCGGCGAGGGACGTTATACGCACGTCAGGCTACGGCGAAAATTTCGGACACGCACTCGGTCACAGCGTCGGCATTGAAATTCACGAAAATCCGTGCTTTTCGCCACGTGCGGAGGGCGTGGTGCAAAAGGGCAATGTAATCACGGTTGAGCCTGGGATTTATATTGACGGCTTCGGCGGTGTGCGTATTGAGGACGTGGTTGCGATTACCGAAAAAGGTACTGAAATATTGTCAAAAAGCACTAAAGAGCTTATAATTTTGTGATAAAAAAGCAACTATTTTATAATTATTGTAAAAAAGACTTGTAATTTTAGGAAAAATATATTAAAATATGAGTAATAATACCAAGAGTGGAGGAAAACAGTTATGATTATGGCCGGAGATTTCAGAAACGGTGTAACATTTGAGCAGGACGGAAACGTATTTCAGGTTGTTGAGTTCCAGCACGTAAAGCCGGGAAAGGGTGCGGCATTCGTAAGAACAAAGCTTAAGAATGTCATCACAGGCGGTGTGGTAGAAAAGACCTTCCGTCCGACCGAGAAGATGCCCAAGGCTCACATTGAAAGAAAGAATATGGAATATTCCTATAACGACGGCGACCTTTACTACTTTATGGATCAGGAAACCTTTGATATGGTTCCTATCGGTAAGGAGCAGGTTGGCGACGCACTTAAATTCGTAAAGGAAAATATGGTTTGTATGATTTTGTCCTACAAGGGCAGCGTGTTCGGTATCGAGCCGCCTACCTTCGTAGAGCTTGCCATTGCAGAAACCGAGCCTGGCTTCAAGGGTGATACCGCAACAGGTGCAACCAAGCCCGCAACCCTCGAAACAGGTGCAGTAATTCAGGTTCCCCTCTTCGTTGACGGCTCTGACATCATCAGAGTAGATACAAGAACGGGCGAATATATGGAAAGAGTTTAAGATTGGTCAAAATTAAGATTGGTCAAAATTCCGTAATTAACCATTTTTCGCAGCTCGGAGTACGCTGTTGCTGTTTGAAATGGAGCTTACGAAATTTTCTTGCAATCTTCGATGGAAAGGAATTTAATTATGGACAGCTTAACTTCCAAGGTAGCATACCTTAAAGGTCTTTTAGACGGTATGGAGCTTGACACCACAAAGGCGGAGAACAAGCTTCTTGCAAAGATTGTCGAAACAATGGAGGAAATCGCCGAGGCGGTTGAGGACGTTGCATATGCAAATGAGGAGCTTGAGGAGCTTGCTCACGAGCTTGACGAGGATTTGCACGACGTTGAGGAAATCGTTTATGACTGTGATGACGATGACTTTGACGATGATGACGACGATGATAATTTCGATATCCTTGACTATGACGATGACGAGGATATGGGCTTCTTTGAAATTCAATGCCCGAACTGCAATGAGGACGTAATGGTTGACTTTGACGCACTTGACGACGATGCTCCCATTATCTGCCCCAACTGCCGTGAGGAAATTGAACTCGAAATTGACTGCGACTGCGATTGTGAAGGCGATTGCGACTGCGGTTGTGACCACGACCACGAGTAAGTAAAAAAATGAGATGTGAAAACTCACATCTCATTTTTTTATATATTCTATAATCTCCGCTGGTGTTTTCGCAATCAAATCAGCACCTGCGTTTTCAAGCTCCGCTTTTGTTCGGAAACCCCATTCACAGCCGATTGTGTGAAAATGTGCATTTTTGCCAGTTATGATATCCACCGACGTGTCGCCGATAAATACCGTTTCGTCTGCGGCTGTGCCTGCAAGCGAGCATATTTCAAGTGCCGCCTCGGGTGAGGGCTTGGTCGGATAATCGGGACGCTTGCCCCAAATCTCGCAGAAAATATTCGGGAAAATTTTTTCCACAATCACCTTTGCCACATTATGCGGCTTGTTGGATAAAACGGCAAGCTTTATTCCTTGTCTTGAAAGTGCCGCTAAAAGCTCGTCTATTCCGTCATACGGCTCAGTTTTGAACATATAATCCGCCTCATAAGCCGCATCATACACAGCACCCACCTTCTCATAAAGCTCAAGCGTGTCGCTTTCATATTCCTTCAGCATACGGTGAATGAGCATATCTCTGCCGTCACCGACAAGAATTTTGTACCGCTCAAGCTCAATCGGCGGCAAGCCGTATGCTTCAAGTGCATTATTGCCATAATACGCAATAGTGGGCAGCGTGTTTAAAAGAGTGCCGTCCAAATCAAAAATACAAAGTTTTTTCATAAAATCTCCCATAATTACAGCTTTTTCAGCTTTGCATATGCCGCCATAAGCCTTTTTGTGCCGACAGAATCAAAATTTATCTCTAAAAGTGCGTCACGTTCAAACGGCGTTACCGCAGCAATTGTACCCTCGCCGAATTTTTGGTGCAGTACACGGTCGCCCGTTGTGAAATAATCGCTTTTAACCGCTGCGGTTGCCTGTGCGACAGGCTTTTTGTAGGTTTCGGCATACGGTGCACTTCTGCCGAGGCTTTGCGTTGCCTTAACAACTGTTTTCTGTACGGGCGGAGCTGCGTCCTTTAAGTATTCGGGCGGAATTTCCTTGTAAAATCTTGACGGGAAGCACGGTCCTGTCTTACCGAAAACGGTGCGTGAGCGTGCCTGTGTGATGTAGAGCGTTTCCTTTGCACGTGTGATTGCAACGTAGCAAAGACGGCGTTCCTCCTCGATATCCTCCTCGGCTGTCGAGCGTGACGAGGGGAAAAGTCCGTCCTCAAGTCCTGCAAGGAACACCACGGGGAACTCCAAGCCCTTTGCACTGTGTACCGTCATCAGTACGCAGGCATCCTGATCCTCGTCATATGCGTCAATGTCGGATACGAGTGCCACATTTTCCAGAAATCCGCCGAGTGACGGTGATTCCGCCGATTTTTCGTATTCGGTAACAGCGGACACAAATTCGTTTAAGTTTTCTATTCTCGTGCGTGATTCCACGCTGTTTTCAAGCTCCAGCATTGCCATATATCCGCTCTCGTTCAGCACCCGTGCAACGAGGTCGGAAACGTGCATAACCTCTGCGGCTTTCTGAAAAGCTTTTATCATACTGCCGAACTCTACCATCTTCGCCGCCGCCCGTGAAAGCTCGGTGTACTCGTTGGCGAAAAGCACCGTTTCAAAAAGCGTCTGTCCCTTTTCGTCTGCAATAGCCTCCGCTTTTTCGAGTGAAGATGCACCTATTCCGCGCTTCGGCTCGTTTATAACACGCTTTAAGCTCACCGCATCGGACGGATTGTGAATTATACGCAGGTATGCAATAATATCCTTGATTTCCTTGCGGTCATAAAACCTAAGGCCTGCAAGAACACGGTAGGGAACGGCACATTGCAGCAGCATTTCCTCGATTACACGGGACTGTGCGTTTGTGCGGTACAAAATCGCACAATCGGAAAATTTACCGCCGCTATGCACTTTTTTTGAAATTTGATTTGCGATAAACCGAGCCTCGTCACGCTCGTTGAGTGCGAGATAGCTCATAATCGGGTCGCCGCCGTCCTTGGCTGTCCAGAGATTTTTGCCCTTTCTGCCCTTGTTGTTTGCGATAACAGCATTTGCGGCGTTTAAGATATTCGAGGTGGAACGGTAATTCTGCTCCAGCTTGATAACGTGTGCATTGGGATATTCCTTCTCGAAATCGAGAATATTACGTATATTCGCACCACGGAAACGGTAGAGACACTGGTCGTCATCACCGACTACGCAGATATTGCCGTCCGAGCCTGCAAGCAGCGAAATCAGCATATACTGTGCGTTATTGGTGTCCTGATACTCGTCCACCATAATATATTTGAACCGCTCACGCTGCTGCTCCAAGATATCGGGATTTTCGGACAGCACACGCACCGCCGAAAAAACAATATCGTCAAAATCAAGAGCGTTGTTTTTCTGCAATTTTTTCTGATAAAGCTCATACACATCGGCAATAACCTTTTTGCGGTGGTCGGTCGAGTTAATAAGTCCGTATGCGACATAATCCTGAAGATTATCCTTCGCACGGCTGATTTCGCCCTGAAGCATCTTCAGGGGCATAAGACGCTCGTCAATATTAAGCTCCTTCATACAGTCCTTGATGACCGTTTTCGAGTCGGAACTGTCATAGATAACAAAGCTCGGGTCGAAGCCAATGCGGTCGATACAGCTGCGAAGAAGCCTTACGCACGCCGAATGGAAGGTGGAAATCCACATACCCTTTGCAAGGTCGCCGATTTGTGCCTCAATCCTCTCACGCATCTCCGCCGCAGCCTTGTTGGTAAAGGTAATTGCCAAAATATTACTCGGTCTTACATTTTTTGTTTCAAGTATATACACAAGACGGCTCACAAGCATAGTAGTCTTGCCGCTGCCTGCACCTGCAAGCACCAAAACCTGACCGTCCGTCTGCAAAATCGCCTCTTTTTGTTTTTCGTTAAAACGGCTAAAATCCATATTTTCCTCCAAATAAAATTTAATCACACTTAGAATAATAATAACACAAAACAATGAAAAAGTCTATCTAAAAATTGTAAAATGTGAGGAATTTGACGTGAAAAAGAACATATGCCGAGCCATTACAGCTCTTTTACCGATTACAATAATAACCGCCGTATATACCATTACTCCGAGCGAAATCGTACTCCCCGAAAACGCACGTTACAGTGCATATCCAAACGGGTTTGTCCGCCTTGCGTCCGCCGTTGATACCCGTGCGGTCGGCGAAACGGAGGTCAAAGCTGAGCTTTTCGGTGCATTTCCGATAAAAACGGTGCAGGTTTCGGTCGTACCCGAGCGTTATGTTTCGGTGTCGGGTGAGGTGATAGGTGTTCGGATTTATTCGGACGGAATAATGGTGACAGGCATTGAAAATACGGGAGCGGCAAGGCTTGCTGGTATAAAAAAGGGCGACGTGATTGAAAAAATCAACGGTATTACGTTGGATAGCACCGAGCAGCTTGCCTCGGTCATATCGGAAGATGAGGTCAATACGCTGACTATCCGCCGTGGTGAAGAACGTCTTGAAATAACAGTTCGTGGCAGAAATAAGGAGGACGGTTACAGCGTGGGAATGTGGGTGCGTGACTCCGCCGCAGGTATCGGAACGCTGACATATATTGCCCCCGACGGCTCTTACGGTGCACTCGGACACGCAATTTGTGACAGCGACACCGAGCTTGCCGTACCGCTTTCAAAGGGAACGCTCTCGCCTTGTCGGATTAGCTCGGTCAAGGCAGGTAAAAGCGGCGAGCCTGGCGAGCTTGTCGGAGCAATCGGCTCGGAGGTGACGGGCAGCGTGCTTGAAAATTCCGAGCTTGGCATATACGGCAAAACCGCACCTCTGGACGAAAATCTCTTTCCGATAGCAACACGCTTTCTTGTCAAGGAGGGAGCGGCACAGCTGTGGTGCGATGTTGACGGCACAGGCACGAAAAGCTATGCAATAACGATTGACAGGGTTTCGGGCAGCTCCAAGCCGAATAATAAAAGTATGACAATAACCGTCACCGACCCTGAGCTGCTCGCAAAAACGGGCGGAATCGTGCAGGGTATGAGCGGCTCGCCCATTATCCAAAACGGCAAGCTCGTGGGAGCCGTAACGCACGTGTTCGTCAACGACCCGACACGTGGCTATGGAATATTTATTGAAAATATGCTGGCGGAGGTAGAAAAAATAAAATAAGTCAAATGCTCGTCTATTCAAAATGGGCGAGCACTTTTTTGAAAAAAAGAAAGTGATAGAGCGAAAATGTCCATATGAATATCATAAAACTCTATGGATGTTTTTGATTTTATATGTTATACTTATATATAATTAAAGTTTTTTCGAGGAGAAAAAGTATATGGAATATTTGCTCATACCTCTAATGTGTTTTCTTGCTGTAACAAAGGTGTCCTTGCAGTCACAATTTTCAAAGTCAAGAACATTCGGCTTTGCGGATAATACATTTTATAATTTTGTAATGTTTACTGCAGCAGCCATTCTTTTCCTCCCTGTCCTTTTTTTAAAAAGAACCTCTGCTGATACATATATATTTGGTATTATAGCCGGTATATTGAGTGTGGGCTTTCAACTTTCGTATATGTTTGCATTTTCGTGCGGTAAACCTGTTTTGGTCACAACAGTAAATAATTTCAGTATGTTTATACCAATTGCGGTTTCGTGTATATTTTTATGCGAACCTTTTGGGAGTATGAAGATGATTGCTCTTTTTTTTGCAGCTGTTTCGATTTGGATAATTACTTCAAAAAACAACACAAAAATTTCAAGTTCTGCAACATCAAATAGATGGCTTTTATATACATTATTAGCTTTTTTCTGCAACGGATTTATTTCTTCCAACCAAAAGATTTATGCAAATTTTTCGACAGCTTTTGATGCTTTTAGTTTTGTTGCAATAACATATGTTACTGCATCCTGCTTATCGTTTGCGATATTTAAACTTACTGTATATAATAAAAGCGTAGTTTTTAAATGGGATAAAGAAACCATTGTTTCCGCAGGTACATCCGGTATATTTTTGGGAATATTTCAATGTGTCAGTACATATGCAGCTTCGGTAATTGATGGTGTTATATTGTACACGGTATATAATTGCGCAACAAACATTTTGTTTGTTGTTGTAAGAACGATTTTTTTTAGAGACAATCTTTCTAAAAAGCAAATTCTGGGTTTGATTTCCGGTCTTTGTGCTATATTGTTTATGCAATAAAATAATAAGCAGTTTAAATTGCCGTTTGCAGAAAGAAAGGGTATATATACGAATATGGATAATTATTTTCTTGAAAAACGCTTTGATTACACCGACTCAGATGGCATTAATCTGATTTACTGCGGTATTCGTGAAAAATGTTATGGTCATAAATACAATAAACATAAGCTTGACAACTATATTTTAACTTTGATAAATGAGGGAAGTGCTGAATTTGACATTAATGGCAAACAGACTGTTTTTTCAGAAAATTACTTTTATGTGATGTATAGCAAAAGCGAAATGTCTTATGTTACGAATGAGGATATGCCGTGGAGTATTTCTTGGCTGGTTATCGAGGGAACGCAAATTGAGAGCATCCTGAATATGATAGGAATAACCCGTGAAACACCGTTTTTGTATATACGTAATCCTCGTAAGATAAAAAGTATATTGGATGAAATATTTGAAAAAACCAATCGTATTGATATGACATCAAAGATGGAATGCATATCACTTTTGTACAGTCTTTTTGCAGCCTTAGCTGAGGAAAAATTAGTTGTCAACAGTAATCCGCATGTTGACAGAGCATTGAAATATATACATGAGCATTACTGTGAAGATATCAGCATACAACAACTTGCAGCCTATCTTGGACTTAATAACAATTATTTTTCAAAACTTTTCAAGAAAAATATGGGTATGAGTCCGTCAGCATATATAAATGGGCTAAAACTGGAAAGAGCAAAATTTTTAATAAAACATACTGATATGCAAATCAACGAGATTTGTGAGGCAATTGGATATGCAGATCAGTTTTATTTTAGCAGAATATTCAAAAAAAAAGAAAAGATTTCTCCGTTGAATTATAGGTATTATAAGTGACGGAAAGATGAAAGATGTAATTAACAACGCTTGGCAGGATATCCTGCCAAGCGTTGTTAATTATCCTATAGTAAGTTCTTTTCCGCTACTCAATGTAAAGCATATTGCCTTTTTATTATTGTCATAAATTGCGTTGTCGGGCAGTGATATCGGCTTATCAGTATATACTTCCATGTGGTATTCACGATTGGTCGGAAGTTTATATTCTCCTTCTTTTTCGTCAATACACACTTTTATTTTATCGCCGCTGCAAGTATAACTGAATCTTGTTTTTGCATATACACCATTTTCGAAATCAAAACTAATTCCGTCATCTTCATAGAGTATATATTCGCCTTCCGTTTCGGGATAAATCTTTATCGTCATTGTTTCAACTGGTTTTTCACCAACATATTGTACATTTTCCCAGAAAGGAATGATGGAGCCTTTTCTAATAAAAAGATATCCGCCTTTATCTTTTGGATACGCATTACTTAAAGTTATCATACCTTCGTATTCCTTGCCTGTCCAGTAGTCAATCCACTTGCCTTCGGGCAGATGGATTTCATCACTGAGTGATCCTACAAGAATATTGTCTCCAAACATATACTGATTATAATTATCATAGAATCTTTGATCATCCGGATAGTTAATGATCATTGCACTGCACATAGGAATACCGCTTAAATGCGAATTGTATGCGGCAGTGTAAATATATGGCATAAGAGAATAACGAAGTTTAGCATAATAAACATAAATATCACGAAGTTCATCGTCAAGCATCCACGGCCATACAGGGTGTCCCCAACAAAAATTCAATACCCATGGCATAAACATTCCGGCATGAATTTGCTCGGGATTATTGCTTATCATATCGGCAGTTACATTGCTTTGACCCTGAAAGCTGTATTGCATAAGCCCAACCAAGGATGTATCTGAGGTAGTGTCTCCGCACCATGTTCCGCAATACTTTTGGTGTCCTATAAATGTTGATGGCGTTCGTACAAAAATTCTTTTTCCGGTATATTCCTTGTAGCCTTCAAAATATTGCAGAGAGTTAAGTGTTTGATTAAGATTATGCATATATTTGTATGAATATCCGTTTGCATAAAAGTGATCAAGTTTTGTAATCTCCACTCTATGACCGTCTTCGGCTAGTCCAACTATACCCAAATCAAAAAAACGCTTAAAGTGTTCAAACCACGGTTCTTCCGGAATTGTATACGGATCATGACGTACGGTTGGAAAAAGATTGTCATCTCTAAAAAGTTTACTGTTGGCATCTATTGACATATCTGAGTTATTGTCTTTTCTGACAGCTCTGTCATAAAGAGGTGTTTTAATATTTTCGGGATGTTTTTTAAAATAACGTCGTTCCTGCTCATGCGTCAAGTCATATTCGCATGGCGTCCAGAGAGTTGATTTAATTCCGAAATGTTTGAGTGTTGCGATGAATGTATTATGTTCGTGCATCCAGTCATGCACAAAATATCTGCTTGTATTAAACTGTTGGTTTACACTTTTATCATAATAAGTTGACATCCATTCACAAGAAATAGAAAAGTTATCACATGGTATTTTTTCCCTTCTGAGTCTTTCCGCCTTGTCGATAAGGGATATTTCGTTCTCGGATTCGTTGTTAACTACTGTTATTCCGTAACCATTAAGTGGCATTAAAGAAGGTTTGCCGGTTATGGAAGTGAAATCTGTAATCATTTTTTTGAAATCTCCGGCAAAAATAAAAATATCAAATTCGCCATCTTCACTCCAAAATACAAGTTTATTTTCTTCTTTATTTGCAAAATCAAAAAATGTTTCACAGGTATTATTCCAAAAAAGACCCCAACCGTCACTGCTCATAAAAAATGTTGACGGACCGTTGTTGGTAACAGGAGCACACCAGTTTTTTATAATTTGTTTCCGGAGCTCTATGCCTTTTTGTGGGCGGTATCCGCAACCATAAAATCGTTCGTTTTCAGAAACAATAATTTTTCCTCCTACGCCAATATCCTCTTGTGGATGGAATGGCATTAGATTTTTAATAATTATTTTTTCGTTATGTTTAACTGAAAAAGATGCGTCTTCGTTGATTTGGATCTCAAGATTACCTGACGTTATAATTTTCGAATTGTCGGCATCAATAAGTGTGCTGGCTGTTTTTGAAAGATTTGTTTCAATAATGTCATATCTTTCCATTAGACTTTGCTTAAATACACCTGTTCCATTATATCTTATGCGAACAACATTATCGAGAACGGGTGCAAGGGAATACGCATTGTGATTACGCATATAAAATGAATATTTTTCCATTTGTTTCACCTCGAAGTTTTTTATTTTATTATAAAACAATGCAAGAATGAATGGAATGGATTTATATTTGTTTTTTATGTAAATATTCGCTACTTTATGTTTTTGCATTGCGTCGATACTCGCTCGGCGTCATATTGATATGTGTCCGAAACGCTCTCGACATATAGTTTGCGTTGGTAAAACCGCACCGCTCGGCGATTTGTGAAATCGGGAGGTCGGTATCAATCAGCAAACGCATCGCCGCCTCGGTACGCAGTCCGATAATGTATTCCATCGGCGTTTTTCCAAGCTCTGATTTAAAAAGACGTATCAGGTGGTCGTCGCAGACGTGCAGAATTTCGCTAAGCTCGGAGAGAAGGATTTTTCGGTGGTAGTTTTCCTTGATATAAACGATTGCGGAGTGCAGACGCTTGCTGTCTGCTGTTCTGCTGCCTGCTTTTTTGCTGTAAAAATCGGCTAAAACAGCGGTCAGCATATAAATATACGCAAGCATTTTCAGCCTGTACACCTCGGAGGAGGACGAATATATCCCGACCGCACCGTCAAAGGCGGTATTTAAGTCGGGGTATATTTTTGCGTTTTCACAGAAGATAAATTCCGCAACACTGTCCTTTGAAAAAAGCTCGTGCGGCAAATTCTCAACCAAGGACAGCTCAAAGACCAGCCCCGAAATTTTTGTCTTTGGATTAGCTGACGTAAGAGAATGAATTGCGGTCGGCGGTATGAAGATAATATCCCCTGCGTTTAAGCGGAACTTGTTTGTATCAATATACAGCTCACAGCTGCCTGCTGTGACCTTGATAAGCTCCGCCGCATTATGAAAGTGCGGTGTGACCAGCTCTCCCGTACCGAGTCTTTCGGAGGAGTAGACGGGAAATTCAGGGTCGGGAAAATTTTCAAACTTATAAAACATAACAACACCCCAAAATGTCGAAATAGTATAAATTTATGTCGGTAATACGGCTTTTATTCGCCCCTATATGTTGATATAATGATATCACACAAAGAATTGCAAGTCAATACGATTGGAGGAAATATAAATGATATTACCAAACAAATGGGGACAGGGACAGCTGTTTGCGTTTTCTGCGTGGGACGGCGAGGTTTATACGAGCGAGGATTTCGTCGGCGTTCTGTGCGGTGACAGACTTGGTATCAGGTTTTACACCAATACAAAGCGTGAGCTTGCGATAGTTAAAATTCCCGACCTTAACTTCAAGGCGGTTACGGGCGATTTAATTTCGGCTGTGACCGACAGCGGCGAGGAAATAAATATTGTTTTTGCCGAGCGTCATCTGGTAATCGGCAATACCGCAGGTGAAATGCTCCCGATGGTGATGACGGAGGGCGATTGCAGCGTTGAAAAATGCACAAATGTAACCGTTCAGGATACCGCCGACGGAGAATATACCGCACTCGGCATTTGCGGTGAGAAGTTTGCATTTTCCTATGCCGATACAAAAGAAAAGGCGGTTGAGCTTGCCGAAAAAGGTCTTGCAATGAATATAGCAGAAGAAAAGGCAAAAAAGCTGAGCTTTTTTGAGAAATATTCGTGGTCGGAGGACGACAGCTATGCAATGCTCCACGCAAAATGTATTTCAACAATGAAAACACAGCTTTTGTCACCCGAGGGCAGAATGAAGAGAATATGGTCCACTCCCGACAGACTTCCGCACAGGGACTTGTACCTGTGGGACTCGGTTTTCCACGCAATGGGAATGAGAAATCTCGACACAAAAACGGCGGAATCGCTGATTTTGGCACTCTTTGACGTACAGCAGGAGAGCGGCTTCATTCCGCACAGGTCAAAGCCCGAGTGGAGTACCGATATCACACAGCCGCCCGTTATTGCGTGGGGTACATATAATGTCTACAAAAAGAGCGGTAACAAGGACTTTTTGAAGGCGGCATATGGAAATATTAAACGATTTCTGCTCTGGTGCAGGGAAAACCGCCGTGACACCGACGAGGAGCTTTACACGTGGCTTACGGGCAGCGACGTAAACTGCCGCTGTGACGAGTCGGGTATGGACAATTCGCCCCGATTTGATACGAGAAGCCGTTTGCAGGCGATTGACTATTCCTGCTTTATGGCGAACGATACACGTTATATGAGCAAAATTGCCGAAGAACTCGGACTTGACGATGATGCGGAATTTTTCGCAAAATGGTACGGCGAAATTAAGGACGCCGTGAACGCAAAGCTCTGGAGTGAAGAGGACGGATTTTATTTCGATTTTGACCAAAATAACGGCTGTCTGCATAAGATTTGGTCTGTTTCCTCCTTCCTGCCGCTTTTTGCAGGCATATGCACCGCCGAGCGTGCAAAGGCACTTTGTAAACATCTGACCGACCCCGAGGAATTTTATACCGAATTCCCCGTGCCGAGTATTTCAAAGCGTGATGCCACCTTCGGAACGGATATGTGGCGAGGTCCTGTCTGGATAAACTATAACTATATGATTAGCCAAGGTCTTGCCGAGTACGGCTTTTCCGAGCTTGCCGACGAGATTACCGATAAAACGCTCGCCGTGCTTAACAGATGGTACGGGGCAAAGGGTACGCTCTTTGAATTTTACGACTGCGAGGACATAAAAGCACCCTGTGAGCTTAACCGCAAGGGTACAGCGTTCGAGCCGTACGATTTCTTTGTAAGAGCACAGAGTATCCGTGACTATGGCTGGAGTAATACTCTGACAGCTGATATGCTGTACCGAAAGTACAAGGCATAATATACGAAACGCACCGCATTAAAACGGTGCGTTTTCTATCTGTTCATTTTACGGTACTCGCCAGGCGGAAGTCCCGAATGCTTTTTGAAAAAGGCATTGAAATAATATTCGCTTGAAAAGCCCATCATCTCGCTGATTGCTTTTACGGACAGCTTGTCATCACGCAAAAGCTTTTCGATGTACTGTACACGCAGTGCGGTAATATACTGAACGGCGGATATGCCCTCATAGCGTGCAAAAAGCCGTGTTATCTGCTTTTCGCTCAAATGGCAGTATTCCGATATGTCCGAAAGACACAGCGGAAGCTCAATATTGTCACGGATATACTGCTTTGCCGCTGTAAGTCGGTAATCCTCGGACGGCTTTTCGTCCGCAGACGGCTGTTCGTGCAGTCCCGATTGGCGTAAAATCAGAATTATCAGCTCAAAAACACGGTTTTCAATTAGAAGCTGTGACGATGCGGTGTGCAGAGCAAGCTCCGCCGTGATGAAATCAAGACATTCGCCGCAGTGCGGGGTAAGTGTACCCGTACTGCATTGCGATGCAATCGGCAGAGGTGTACGGATTGAAAAGGTGACCGAATATTTTGAGGTATGCTCGCCTGAAGCGATGATTTTATGCTTTACAAACGGCGGAATAAGCAGAAATTCTCCGCTTTTGACGTTGTAAGTACCTGCGTCCGTTTCGTAAATATGATGTCCGTTTTTTATAATATGAAGCTCATAACCGTTGTGGTGGTGCGGCTTTTTTGTCATACTTTGAAAATCACGTTCGAGCAGAATGTCTTTTAAACAGCAATCGCTGACACCAAAGGCTGCAAGCGAATTGTCGGCTGCTTTTGATTGTCTGTACAGAAATTTCACGCATATCACCTCTTACAGATAGTTTATCATAGTCCAGAGTGAAATACAATACAATATGTCCGAAAATTATAAAATAATGTCTTAAAAAAATATTGTACTGTCATATCCGTATGCTATAATTTAAGAAAATAACAAATTCGGAGGTTAATATGGAATATAAATTCGGTACATACCCGACAATGATTACACCCTATACAGCTGACGGAAAGGTGGACTATGACACGGCGGAAAGATACGTCGAATGGTATGCGGAAAACGGCTGTGACGGCATTTTTGCGGTCTGCCAGTCGAGCGAGATTTTTTATCTGACAGTTGACGAGCGTGTGAAGCTTAACAGGCTTGTGTATGAAACGGGCAAGAAGCTCGGAATGACGGTTGTTTCGTCGGGACACGTTGCGGATACAATCGACGCACAAGCCGACGAGCTTAACAGAATTATCGAAAGCGGCACAGACTCACTTATTCTTATCACAAACAGGCTCGACCTCAATAATGAGGGCGATGATGTGTGGATAAAAAATGCCGAGGCATTGCTCAAAAAGCTGCCCGATGATGTAAACCTCGGACTTTACGAGTGTCCCTATCCGTACAAGCGTCTTGTTACGCCAAAAATCCTCAAATGGTGTCTTGATACGGAAAGATTTTACTTTATGAAGGATACCTGCTGTGATATGAAGATTATCAATGAGCGGCTTGAAATTTTGAAGGGCAGTCAATTCAATCTCCTGAACGCAAACTGCCAGACGCTCCTCGACTCCTTAAAAAGCGGCGGCAAGGGCTACTGCGGTATTATGGCGAATTACCACCCCAAGCTGTATTCGTGGCTTTGCAGGAACTATGAAAAAGAGCCTGAAAAGGCAGAGCTTGTCCAATCTGTAATCGGCACCTTCGGCTTTACCGAAACAGGACTTCCTTATCCTCTCACCGCAAAATACAATATGAATTTATGCGGAATACCCACCCAAAACCTTGCCCGTAACCGTAAAAGCGAGGAGCTGACCGACTACGGCAGAAATTGTGTAGAACAAATGAAAAAGGCAACCGACGAGATAGAACGGCTGTTAGAATTATAATGAAAAAATGTCGCAGTAATTGCTGCGGCTTTTTTCGTGAAAAGAGAGTTGATTTTTTGCGAAAGTATGGTACAATATGATAAAAGGAGTGATAGCAATGAAAGCATTGATTACGGGTGCAAGCTCGGGTTTGGGACGTGATATGGCACGTGTGATGTCCGAGCGGGGATACGATATAATTGCGGTTGCACGAAGAAGCGACCGTCTTGAGGAGCTGAAAGCAGAGCTTAAAACGGACGTTGAGGTTATCACGTGCGATGTCACCGACTACAAAGCTTGCAAAATGCTTGCGGAACGTGCCGATGAGGTTGATGTGTTTATCAACAATGCAGGCTTCGGTGTGTTCGGTGCGTTTTGCGAAAATGACCTTGAAAGGGAGCTTAAAATGCTCGATACAAACGTGCTTGCAATGCACGTGCTTCTGCGGTTTTTTGCTGAAAAATTCAGGGAGCGTAACAGCGGCTATATACTGAATGTTGCGTCCTTGGCGGCATTCTTCCCAGGCCCGCTTTTCGGTGCGTATTATGCGTCCAAGGCATATGTACTTCGTCTTTCTCAGGCACTTGCCGAGGAATTAAGGCAGGAGGGTAGCGATGTCAGCATAAGCGTACTCTGTCCCGGCCCCGTTCACACCGAATTTGGCTCGGTTGCGAGGGTTAATTTTGGCAAACCAAATAACGGCATAACGCTTAACTGTGCCGAGGTTGCCGAGTATGCAATACGCAAGATGTTTGACGGCAAAAGCGTCATAATCCCCGGTAAGCTTATGAAAATTGCCGCTTTCCTCCGCCGTCTTCTGCCCGACAAGTTATTAGCAAAAATAGCATACACAATTCAGTTTAACAAATGCACTATCAAGCCGTGAAAAAATAAGCGTCGCATCTCGCTATTTTACACACAAAAGGGAATGTAGCTCACTACATTCCCTTTTTGATAAATGCTTGCTTTATACAATCCGCACCTTATAATGCCTGAACCACTCATCAATCTGTAAAAGATAGCCGATAAACTGCGGCATTGCCATCAGCTGACCGAAGAACGGCTTTCCGTAGTCGGACGCACCGTCCTTTGTGAGTGCGGTAAGTGCCCTTTTGTCGCAAAGTGCGGTCAGCGGTGTGTTCGGGTCGGAAATCAGGTCGGCAAGCCGTGCCTTGACCTCCTTCTCGTACTCGGGGTCGTGTGTTTTCGGGTACGGACTTTTTTTCCTGAAAAGCACATCATCGGACAACAAGCCCCGAGCCGCCTCACGCAGAATACTCTTTGACACATTTCCCTTATTCTTATACTCCCACGGAATATTCCACACATACTCCACCAGACGGTAATCGCAAAACGGCACTCTCACCTCAAGACCGCTCGCCATACTCATTCTGTCCTTGCGGTCGAGGAGATTTGACATAAACCATACAATATTAAGATAGGCAATCTCACGGCGGCGTGCCTCCTCGGTGCTGTCACCGTCAAAACGGGGTGTTTTTCCAACCGACTCGTCATACCTCTTTTGCGAATATGCGTCAAGGTCGAGAGTGGCGGCAACCTCGTCTTTAAGCACGCTTTTGCGTAAGGACAGGTCATAGCACCACGGAAAATGCGGTGTGGCAAACGCCTTTTCATCACGAAACCACGGATAACCGCCGAAAATTTCGTCCGAACATTCGCCCGACAGAAGCACCGTGTGATTTTTCTTAATCTCACGGCAGTAATAATACAAAGACGCATCAACGTCCGCCATACCGGGCAAATCCTTGCAATAGAGTGCAGGATACAAAAGGTCGGCAAGGTCACGGCGTGAGCATTGGAGTACGGTGTGGTTAGTGCCGCATTCCCTCGACACACGCTCCGACCACGGTGTATCGCTGTCAGGCTGAAAGGCGGTCGCCTTGAAATTCCTGTCATTGCCCACATAATCAAAGGAATATGTGGAAAGTGTTTTGCCCGAAAGTCCCATTTCACGGGCGGCGACGGCGGTTATCACGCTCGAATCAAGACCGCCCGAAAGCAGTGTTCCAATCGGCACATCGCTTATAAGCTGACGCTTGATTGCGTCCTCTAAAAGCTCACGTACCCTCAAAACGGTGTCCTCATAGCTGTCGGTATGCTCACGGCTTGCAAGCGACCAATACTCAAAATCCTTTATGCCGTTTCGGGATATTATCATACTGTGAGCAGGCTTCAGCTCGGATATTCCCCGAAACACACCGCACCCCGCCGTTCTTGCGGGCGACATTGCAAAAAGCTCGCAGAGACCGTCCCTGTCAACCTCGGGCTTGATGTACGGGTGGGCAAGGAGCGACTTAATCTCCGAGCCGAAAATCACCTCGACGTCCTTGATGCTGTAAAAGAGCGGCTTGACACCGAATCGGTCACGGCACAAAAATACCTGCTGTCGCATAGAATCCCAGACGGCGAAGGCATAAATGCCGTTAAGCTTTTCGGCACAAGCCTTGCCATAGTGTATGTAGCACATCAGAAGTACCTCGGTATCGCACTCGGTGGTAAAGACGTATCCTCGCCGCATAAGGTCGCTTTTCAGCTCGGCGGTGTTGTAAAGCTCGCCGTTGTAGCAGATTACAAACTCGTGTCCCTCCACGGTACGCTTCATCGGCTGCTGTCCCTTTTCGGGGTCGATTACGGCAAGACGGCGGTGTGCAAATGCGGCGTGCTCGCCCACCCACTCACCGCAGGAGTCGGGACCTCTGGGAGTCAGCACCTCTGCCATCTCAAAAACTGTCAGGCGATGTGCCGCTTCATTTTGCATCATATTTTCGCCGAAATTTATAAGACCTGCAATTCCGCACATCAAAATCAATCCTTTCACAAAGCTTATTACTGATATAAATTATGCTTTTTCGGTGCAAATGGTGTCCGTCATTGACGGCTGAAGAAAAAAATTCAGAAAAATTTGCAAACCGATTGACATTTTTTATAAAGTTTTATATAATTAACTTATGAAATTTGAAGAAAAGGAGGTGTTTGTATGAAAAAGACATATGCAGAACCCGAGATTAAGGTATCAGGCTTTGACGTTGATGATGTTATCACAACCAGCATTACCGTAAACGTTGATCCTTGGGGTAACGGCGGTACTATAATCGGCGGAGAAGCAGAGGAAGTAGGCTAATAAGCTATGATTACAGCAGGCGGAGTTTTCGCATGCTGTTTTTTTTATGTCAAAGCGGTTGCGGAAACGGATTTTTTATGATAGAATAGATGGAAAAGGAAGGGAGGCGGAGAGCTTGTACTGTTATGAAACATTTCACGAAACGCTTGCACAGGGACTGATATCCAACGTCAGAGGGCAAAATCCGCCCCACGCATATATATTTGAAGGGGACAGCGGTCTGGGAATTTACGGGACGGCACGTCTTTTTGCCGCAGCTCTTGCCTGTACGGGAGAGAATGAGCCTTGCGGAATATGCAATTCCTGTATCGGTGCAAAAGCCGACTCCAATCCCGATATTATCACAGTTGCACCCGAGGACAAGAAAAAGAGTATCGGTGTTGAGGTCATAAGGGATATGATTGGCGATGCGTATGTCAAGCCGTTTCTGGCACGGCGTAAGGTTTATATATTCCCTGACGCAGGGATTGTCACCGAGCCTGCACAGAACGCATTTTTGAAGCTTTTAGAGGAACCGCCCGATTATGCGGTTTTCATTCTGATAGCCGATAATGCCGACCTTCTTCTTGAAACAATCCGCTCAAGATGCGTTAAGGTGCGTTTTTCACCGCTGTCCGAGCAGAAAATGACCGAATACGTTGAGAAACTAAGTCCGAACGATAAAAGACTTGGGTTTATTGTACGTTATTCGGGCGGTATTCCCGAAAAAGCGGCGAAAATCATATCGGACGAGGGCTTTGACGCACTGCGTACCCAAACGGTCAGAAAGCTTCCCGAGCTTTTCTCCCAAAGGCGTCTTTCGGCATATTCAATCTGTGATTTTGTCGAGGAAAACAAGGATAACGCACCGCTTATATTCACGCTCTGGGAGGGACTTGTGCGTGATATTATCCTCATTCATAACGGCAGCAGCACACTTATTACCAACAGCGACTATGAAACCGAGCTTCGTGACCTTGCAATGAGGGTTGACGAAAAAAGTGCGATGTCGGCGGCGGAAAGCATAATGCTTGCCGAGGAAATGCAGCGGCGATACGTGAATTTGCGTGCCCTGACGCTTAAAATGGCACTTTCGATATCCGCCAATTAGTAAAAATCAATAAAAAATCAGTTCCGAAAGGAGAATTATTTAGTTCTGACGGGACTTGTATTGTGTCAAAAAATATGGTATTATATAGAAAAAGCGTAATTTTGGAAGGAGGAAATCCGTTGTACAGCTTTAAAAAGTTCAACGAAATGAAGCCTCTTGTTGAGAAGCTTGCAAAGGTATGCGAGGCGGTCGGATATATCGACCCCGAGCTGTATGATAAATATGAGGTAAGGCGGGGACTCCGTTACAAAAGCGGACGTGGCGTTCTGACAGGTCTTACCGAGATTGGCGAGGTTAAATCCTACACAATCGACGACGGTGAAATGATTCCCTGCGAGGGAAAGCTTTACTATCACGGTGTTGATTTGGAACAGCTGGTGGAGGGCTTCACCAAGGATAACCGCTTCGGCTTTGAGGAAACGGCGTATATACTGATTTTCGGTCAGCAGCCGACACGGGAGGAGCTTGCAGAATTTACCGCACTTCTGACCGAGTACAGAGCATTGCCGACCAATTTTGTGCGTGATATTATCTTAAAAGCTCCCTCGGGCGATATGATGAATGCACTTGCGAGGAGCGTGCTGACGCTGTATTCCTATGACGAATCGGCAGACGACACCTCGATTGCAAATGTACTCAGACAGTGCTTAGAGCTTATTGCGGTATTCCCGATGCTGTCCGTTTACGGCTATCAGGCGTGCAATCACTATTTGAAGGGTGAAAGCCTTTACATACACACACCGCCCGAAAACCTTTCGATTGCGGAAACGATTTTGTATATGCTGCGTCCTGACAGACAGTACACCGAGCTTGAAGCAAAGCTTCTGGATATCTGCCTTGTAATCCACGCAGAACACGGCGGCGGTAACAACTCGACCTTCACCACTCACGTTGTGTCCTCGTCGGGTACTGATACCTATTCAGTTATGGCGGCGTCGCTCGGCTCACTCAAAGGTCCTAAGCACGGGGGTGCGAACAAGAAGGTTGTCGAGATGTTCAACGATATCAAGGCACACGTTGAGGATTGGGAGGACGAGGAAAAGCTGACCGCCTACCTCAAGAGAATTATCAATAAAGAGGTATTTGACAAGAGCGGTCTTATCTACGGTATCGGACACGCAGTTTATTCGATATCCGACCCGAGAGCAAAGATTATAAAGAGCTTTGCAAAGCCTCTGGCAGAGGAAAAAGGCAGAATGGACGAGTACCGCCTTTACGAGAAGGTTGAGCAAATTGCACCTACCCTGCTTTCAAAGCGTAACCGTGCTGCAAGTGCGAACGTCGATTTCTATTCGGGCTTTGTCTATGATATGCTCGGACTTCCGCTCGAGCTTTACACTCCCATTTTTGCCATTGCAAGAATTGCAGGCTGGAGTGCTCACCGTATTGAGGAGCTTGTCAACGCAGGCAAGATTATCCGTCCTGCATACAAGAACGTAGCAAAACACGTAAAATATATACCAATCGAAGAAAGATAAACAAGCCGCACCGCTCGGAGTACACTCGTACGCCGTCGGGTGCGGTTTATCTGTAATTAGAAATTTTTTCACTTTTTTTACAAAATGGGTAGATTTTTGCAGAAAAATATAGTAAAATGAGTAATATATAACTTTTTGCTGAATAGCATAAAGACGAATAAGGAACACTAACAGGGATAAACGACTGTTTAAATAAAGAGAGGGAAACTGTAATTATGAGAGGAATAAGGGTTATTGTGCTTGCGGTATGTATGCTTGCGCTGTGTGCCTGCGGAAAAAGCGTAAAAAATTATAGAGTATATGACGATTTGGTAATATCCTTCACCGAGGCTCTCGGCGACAGAACTCTCAAATCGGAAAATCTCACAAAAACCGACGACGGCAGAATTATCACCAAGGCGGAATATACCTACAAGAGCGATAAGCCAGACGAGGACTCTCAGAGCTATCTTTACTATATGCTGAATAATTATGACGCCACCTTCCTCGACGAGGATACCGTCACAATCGGCTCAAAGGACTATGACTGTGCCGTGATTATTGATGTCACACACACCGAGGATACATTTACTATAACAATAACAAGACCTAATCTGTTTGAACCGACAGAAGAATAAAGACACACAAAAACCCCGCTTTTGCGGGGTTTTTGTGATTGTAAGAGTGTTGCAGTCTTTGATGCACCAATAATATAAAAGGTGCATCGCACGAAGCAGATGCACCGAAAAACGCACTGCTCCGATATTGATACATATCATCACAAACAGGTATGATAAAAAGAGCCTGCGTTTTTACCTATCGCAAACTGTTTGTGAAACTGATATGTAGCCTAACCATATTACCACATAATACCCATTTTGTCAATTAAAATAAATTTGTTGTTGAATTTTACTTAAAATTATGATATAATAATTACAGCAAACTAAAAGGAGGTTTTTATATGCCGAATATCAGACCTGTTTCGGATTTAAGAAATTATGCGGAGGTTTTGAAGGAAATCTCATTTGACGAGCCTGTTTTTCTTACCAAAAACGGCAGAGGACGTTACGCCATTGTTGATATGGAAGAATACGAAAAGACAAGAGCGATTATTAAGCTTATGGGGAAGCTTTCCGAGGCTGAAAAGTCGGTAAAGGAGAGCGGCTGGATATCTAATGATGATGTCAAAACTGCTTTGGGGGTATAACAATGGCAAAAATCCGCCTTTCGCCTATGGCTCTTAATGACCTTAAAGAAATAAAAAGTTATATTGAAAATGATTTGTCAAATCCCATAGCCGCAAAAAATGTAATTAAGCGGATAATCGACGATTACAACAAGCTGGAGATTTCGCCGTATATGGGAACACCGCTCTCTGCAAAAGTACCGTTTGAAACCGATTATCGGTTTATGGTCAGCGGAAATTATATTATATTCTATAAAGCTGATGAGGAATTTGTTTCAATTTACCGTATTTTATACGGTCGCAGAGATTATATCAGGATTATTTTTGACGACATTTCAGATGAAGATGAAGAATAATCAAAATGCACTCCAAAATAATGGGGTGCATTTTAGATTATACCAAAAATAGAAAATTTAATCTTCATACAAAGTTCACTTTACTATTTTACGAATTAGTGGTACAATGTATTATGGATAGGAATTTACCCTTATGATGGGAGTGAATATACTTGAAGCTTAAAATAATCCTTGTCCTTTGTATGCTTTCTGCGGTGCTGTTTACAACTGTATCGGCTGATACCGACACGCATTGGGCGGCAGAGCAGATTGCCGAGCTGAAAGCCGAGGGGGTAATGACAGGCGGTGCGGACGGCTTTATGCCCGACCGCAATATAACCCGTGCCGAGTTCGTATCGGCGGTAATAAGAGCAATAAAAGCCGAGCCTTCGGGCAGCGTCGGCAGATTTTCCGATGTTGACAAGAACAGCTTTTATGCACCATATATTGGACGTGCGGTGGAGCTTGGTCTGGTAACGGGCTTTGCTGACGCAACATTCCGCCCCGACAGCAGTATTACCCGTGAGGAGGCTGTTGTTGTGCTGTCACGTGCCTTTGGATTTCTGTCGGGTTACACACTCGGCAGGGACTTTTCCGATTATTCCGAGCTGACCGACGGTGCTAAGGGTGCGGTTGCATACGCTTTGAAAGAGAAAATTATATCGGGTTATCCTGACAATACACTCCGCCCGAGAGGTACGCTGACCCGTGCCGAGGCGGCGGTGCTGATTTTGGGTGCAATGAATATTGAGGGAAGTGAGCCGGGCTTTATTATGGGCTATCCGAGGCTTGAGGCGGAGGGACTTTACGGTCATATGCGTCTTGAAATCAGCACAAATATGCCCTGTACCGTCTACTATGTCCTTCATAGCAGCGATATGCCGGGCATACCTGCAAAAATTACGATTACAAATCCGCTTGTCACGACTGTTGCGGCGAATAAGCGTGTTATCGGCGATATTCGGGGCGAAATCGGCAATGCGTATAACATTTCACTCCTTGCGGTAACCCCTGACGGCAGAACGTCGAATGTGGTACAGCTTGAAAACGTCACGCCACGTCCTTACACCGAGGGCAGCGGTACGGCGGAATCGCCTTACGGCATATATACTGCCGAACAGCTTGATTTGGTGCGGTTTTTTCCCGACAAAGCCTTTGCACTTAAAAGGGATATTATGCTTTCGGGCGAGTGGGAGCCGATTGAGGAATTTTACGGCAGCATTGACGGCGAAGGTCACAGAATTGACGGACTTTACGTTGATACCGACCAAAGCTATGCGGGACTTTTCGGCAAAATTGTAAAGGGTGAGATAAAAAATCTCACGGCACACGGCAATGTGCGTGCAAAATCAAATGCAGGAATATTCGCAGGCGAGCTTCTTGACGCAAAAATTACCTCGTGCGTTGCCTCGGGCAGCGTTACTGCCGTTACCAACAATGCAGGCGGCTTTTTCGGCGAGAGTGCGGGCAGAATTGAAAACTCGCTGAGTGCCGTGTATGTTGTGGAGGCGAGTGCTTTTTCGGGCGGTATCGCAGGTCAAAACTACGGCATTATCCGAGGCTGTATTTCGGCGGCACATACCGTAACTGCGAATATGTACGCAGGCGGTATCTCGTCGGTCAATATGGTTGGCGGCAGAATTGAAAAGAGTGTTGCGGCGAACATCAACGTCTATGATATGATGCTCGATAACTGCGGCAGAATTACAAGCAATAAACGGGACGCTGTAACGAGCGGTAATTACGGATATTCGGGTATGCGGACAAGCTCGGACTCGGGCGTAAACGAGGCGGACAACAATAACGGTGCAGACCTCGGCTGGGAGGAGCTTATTGACCGCAAAAAGCTGTGCGAAATCCTCGGGTGGGAGGAAAAGCTGTGGAGCGGCGGCTCAAAAGCCGAAAGCTATCTGATACCGCACCCGACAGGTGCTTGTGTACCACGTCTTACGGCAGGTATCACCGAATATGCACCCGTGCGTATAAGCCGTGCGGCGGAGCTTTTGGGTATGATAACCAACCCCGATATGCACTATCTTCTCATAAATGATATCAGCTTTGGCGGCAACGTACGCTGGAGCGTTGCGGCGGATACTCTTTTGGTCGAGGAGGGCTTTTCGGGTACGTTTGACGGCAACGGTCACACAATCCGCAATCTTTCTGTTACACGCTCACAAAACGGTCTTTGCGGTCTGTTCGGAATGATTTCGGGCGGTACTGTGCGGAATTTGCGGCTTGAGGACGTGACACTTTCGGGCGGTGAGCTTATCGGTGCGGTTGCGGCGGTAAGCTACGGCACAATCGATAACTGCATAGTCGAAAATCTGAAGGTTACTACCGACGAGGCAGACGCTTATATAGGCGGCATCTGCGGTTATAACTACGGTACTGTTACCAATACCGAGGTGACGGGCGACATTGTATCCGATGTCCGAAACACCGTCGCAGGCGGTATAACGGCACATAATGAGGGCTTTATCAATAATACGGCATATAGAGGCAGTATCAGGACAAGCAAAACAGGTCTTGCCGAGTCGGTTGTCGGCGGTATCTGCGGCTATAACAGCGGCGGTATGATTTATAATGCTTATGCCGCACCCGAGATAAGGCAGACGGCGACTACGATGTATTCGGGCGGAATATGTGCCATTCAGAGCGAGGGCGAGCTGTACAAATGCTCGTCAAAGGGCAGTATTGTCTGTGACAGCAATGAAAATACTGCGGTCAGCTATTCGGGCGGTATCAGCGGTCTTGCGGCAGGCGGTATCGTTATGCATACCTTTTCCTACTGTGACATCACACAGTACACCCCGAGGAGCTATTCGGGCGGAATATGCGGCTACAATGAGGCGGCGATTGTTCAGAACGGCTACTCTGGCGGCTCGCTGCTGCAAACGGCATCTGCGGCTTTTGCAGGCGGAATATGCGGCTATAACGAGGGCGGTGTGGTTGCGTCTGCCGTTGCCGTAAACCCGAGCATTACCTCGGACGGCATTGTGGGCAGAATTTGTGCGGCAGGCTCTGCGGACGGTATTTACTCCAACTATGCGGCACAAATGTCAATCAAGACTGACGGCGAGGGTGTACTCGGTGGTACAACGCTTGCCAAATCACAGCTGAACTATGCGTTTTTCACTATGCCCGTGTCAAACGGCGGTGCACTCGGCTGGTCGGATGATATCTGGGTGAAATCAAGTATCCCGACGGCTGTAATGCCCGTTTTAGCGGACGTGAAGTATCAAACGGCGTTTTATTAAAGAGAGAGGGACTATATATGATAAAGAAAATTACGGCACTTGTTACCGCAATAGCGGTTTTGCAGACGTCCGCACTTGCGGCGGTACTCGGCAATGAGGTGCTTTCTTCAAAAAGCTATGACGTATCGGACGGTACGGTGCTTTATGAAAATAAAATAATGTCCGACCAGTCGGGCGTTGGTCAGCAAAGCGAGTTTTATGCAGAATATACACCGAATACCGATACAGTTCCCGTTGTTGTGAACGCTGGTGCGGTTTTCGGCAAGAAAACAGCGGCACAGGCGGCGGAATATATGAAAAATCAGGGCTTACGTCCGATGATAGGCATAAATGCGGCATTTTTCTCCTTGCAGACGGGTGTGACAATGGGACACGTTATATCCGAGGGACGTGTGGCGTCCAAGGATACCACCACATTGCAGGGAATCGGCTTTACCGAGGAGGGCGAGGCATTCATTGCACCGCTTAAAATCGGTGTGAATATTTCCACGGCACAGGGCGATGTCGGTGCGGACAACGTCAATAAATATAACGGTGCGGCACTTGCCTGCGTGTCCCTTTATACTCCCGATTACGGCGAAAACTTTCAGAATGAGGCGGAGGCTGTGACGGTGGTGCTTGACGTGGAGGATAACGAGCTGAAAATCGGCGGAGAATTTGAGGCAACGGTAAAATCGAGGGAGAATATCACGGGCGAAGTTCCGCTTGCCGAGGGCGAAATGGTGCTTGTCGTAAACACCGTGGGCAGCTATGAGTATCATTATAATCTGATGAACAGCTTAAATGAGGGCGATACAATCACAATAACCTGTACCGCCGAGGGTGACGAACGGTGGGAAACGGCTGCCGAGGGACTTGCGAGTGTGGGCGAAACGCTCATTACGGGCGGTGAAATTGTCTGCGATACCGTAAACGGTGCGGCTCCCCGTACTGCGGTGGGAATTACCGCAGAGGGCAAGGTCATTTTCTATGTGATTGACGGCAGACAGAAGGGCTACAGCTATGGTGTACAATTACGCTCACTTGCAAAGCGTATGGCGGAGCTTGGCTGTGTTGAGGCGATTAACCATGACGGCGGCGGCTCGACCTCCATTTCGGGAGTGTATCCAGGTGCGGACGATATTGCCGTTTTGAACTCACCCTCCGACGGCAAGCTCCGAGGTGTGGCGAATTTTATATTCCTGAAAAATACCAAGGAACGCACCGATATACTCAAAAGCATTTACACCGTACCGCACGGCGAAAAATACCTGAGCGGTACAACTGCACAGCTTACGAGTGTCGGTATTGATACGGCATATTATAAAACAGAGCTTGACAGTGTGGAATATTTTTCCGACGGTGAAAGCACCGTTTCGGGTGATATTGTAACCTTTATCGGCAACGGCACGGTGAATATCAGCTCAAAAAGCGGTGATGTGGAAACGACAAGCAAGCATTATGTCTACGATACACCCGACCAAATTGTTGTTAAGGCAGATTTAAGAGAGGTTACGGCAATGACCGTCCCGAACGAAATGACGCTCGGACTTTCTGCCGTTGCGTATGTTGGCAATAGTCCGCTTATTGCCGATAAAAACCTGTTTGAATATACGGTTGAGGGTGATATCGGAAGTATAGAAAACGGCGTATTTACAGCATCGGCAGAGCGTACAACCGAGGGTGCGATTGTGGTCACGGCAGGGAAAACAAGCGTGAAAATTCCTGTCACCGTAACTAATGACAGCAATGTATTCGCCGATATTTCCGAGCATTGGGCAAGACCTATGATTGAAAAGGTTGCCGAGCTTGGTGCGATTAACGGTTATGAAACGGAGAACGGACTTGTATTTATGCCCGACAACAACATCACAAGAGCTGAATTTGCCGTTATGCTCGCAGGCTATTTAAAGCTTGACAAGGACTCGTATCAGGAAAATGAACAGATTTTTGACGATGAAATTCCCGAATGGGCGAGGGGCAGTATAAATGCACTTTATTCGCTCGGCTATGTCAGCGGAAGAACGGACGAAAACGGTGCGATTGTGTATGCACCCTCCGACAAAATCACAAGAGCCGAAGCTGCGGCGATAATCGGACGTGCAATGCAGCATCTCGATGCCGAGGCGGAGATTACCTTTGCGGATAGTGAAGAAATCCCGACTTGGGCGAGCGGCTTTGTGGCACGGCTTTTGGCGGCGGGAGTGCTGTCGGGCTATGAGGATAATACACTGCGACCTGCCAATAATGTTACGAGAGCCGAAGCGGCGACTATGCTTTATAAGGTGTCGGCTATTAAATGAATGTGAAAAAATTTACATTTCTGTAATACAATTGATACAAACGAGGGGCATATTCTGTTGACTTTTGGAGAAGGTTAATGTTATAATAAATATAACTATTTTCAGGAAAGGAACTGTCAGATGAAAAGAGCGAGAAATACCGACGGCAAAATGAAAAAAAGATTTACGGTGTTTTTGGCGTCCTTTCTGACGGTTATTACAGCGTTTGTTATTGTACTTGGCTTTCACAGCGTTCTTTTTCCACTGTCCGATTCAGAGGCGGTGATTGACGAGGACTACGTTGCACCCGTCGACAAGGCGACGGGCAAGGCTAATGTGCTTTTGCTCGGTGTGGACAAGGACGGTCTGCGTACCGATACAATAATTTTTGCGTCCTACGATTTGGATAATAACAAGGTAAATATGCTGTCCATACCCCGTGATACGAGAATGTATATCGGCGGCCGCTTTCAAAAAATAAATGCGGCGCACAGCCTTACCAAAAACGGCAAAATCAAGGGTCCTCAGGGTACGATTGAGGCGGTAACACGTCTTACGGGTATGCCCATTAACTATTATGTGGAATTTTCCTTTGAGGCATTCCGCAACACCATTGATGCACTCGGCGGTGTGGAGTTTGACGTGCCGCAGAGAATGTATTACCGTGACCCTGCACAGGATTTGTATATTGATTTGCAGGCGGGACTTCAGACGCTTGACGGCGATAAGGCGGAGCAGCTTGTGCGTTTCCGTCAGTATCCGAGGGGCGATATACAGCGTGTCGAAACGCAGCAGGCGTTTGTCAAGGCACTTGCCGAGCAGAAGCTGAATATAGGTCTTCTGACTAAAATTCCCGATATTTTCAAAACCCTACAAAAGGATATTGACACTAATTTTAAGGTGAGTGATGTGCTGAAATATCTTCCCAATCTCAAGGAGCTTAGTCCCGAAAATGTGACGATGTATCAACTCCCTGGTGATTTTTCGGGTGCGGAGTATTCGGCGTCCTACTGGCTTGTAAATATTTCCGAGCTGAAAACTCTTGTCAGCGAAACCTTCGGCTACCCCGAGGCGGCGGAAAAGGTTACTACGGGAGCAAAGGGTGTGGTTGATTCGGGTGCGGATAAGGTAACGACACCCAAAAAGACGGAAAGCACCAAAACCAACAATAAAACAACAACCAACAAGAATACGACTACTCAAAAAACGGAAACAAATAAGACGGACGATGACGAGGACGAGTTTATAGAAATCCCCGATGCGGAGGAAACGGAAAAAACCGAGGACACGGCAGAGCCGACGGCGTCTCTAGAGCCTACGGTAAAACCGACAGCAAGTCCCAAGCCAACGTCAACACCGACAGCCAAGCCGACATCAAGTCCTAAGCCGACAGCTACACCCAAGCCTGCGGAGGACTCGGCGGCTGATACAAACGATGAAACCGATAACTAAAAGGAGAAGGTGCATTGAAAAGAGCAAGAAAAAAGACGCAGGAAAAAGCGGTTATAAAGAAACAAAGACCGATAAAAAAACGCAAAAAGCTCAAATTTTCCACCGTAGTAAAAACATTTTTCGCAGTACTTGCGGTGATGATAGTGGGCGTTTTTGTGTTGCTCGGATTTGGATTTGTGGACGAGTCGGAGCTGCTTGCACCGATTGACAGGGAAAGCGGCAAGATTAACGCACTTCTTTTAGGCGTTGATGAGGACGGCTTGCGTACCGATACGATTATGGTCGCCTCCTTCGACCTTGATACATCGCATCTCAATCTGATATCCATTCCGAGAGATACGAGAATGTATGTAAAAAACCGTCAGCAGACACGTAAAATAACCGAAATTCACGCAATGACCACCAAGGACGGCAACGGTACTATTGTCGGACCGATTGGTACGGCGGAGGCGGTAACACAGCTTACGGGCATACCCATCAACTATTATGTGGAATTCACCTTTGATGCGGCGGAAAACCTTATAGACACACTCGGTCCCATTACATATAATGTGCCCGACGTTGAGGGCGGCGGCAGGGGTATGAACTACGAAGACCCTGCACAGGATTTGTATATTCATTTAAAACCTGGCGAGCAGGAGCTTAGCGGTGAGCAGGTGCTTTGGGTTATGCGTTACCGCAAGGGCGACAGCGACTTTGCGAGAATGGAACGTCAGCAGGACGTGATTAAGGCGATAGTTGACCAGAAGCTCGGTCTTTCGCTGATTTTCAGGCTGCCGAAGATTTTCTCACAGCTTAAGGAGGATATTTCCACCAACCTGACCGCTGCCGACGTTACCAAGTATGCACAGTATCTCGGCGGCTTTACAACCGAAAATATAAGTACATATCAGCTGCCTGGTGAGAGTCAGTATATAGGCGGCGGCTGGTACTTTATCTGTGATTTGGAGCAGACTAAAACGCTTATTGAACAAGAGTTTGGCTTTGACGCATCGGAAATCACAAATAAGGTTGAGGTTACGGGCGAGGGTTCGTCGGCAAAAGCGAATACAAACAAGAAGAAAAAGACGGGTACAGCAACGCCCAAGCCAACGTCAACACCGAAGGCAACGGCTAAGCCTACCGCTTCGCCAAAGCAGACAGCAACCCCGACAGCCACTCCCAAGGCAACATCAACCCCCAAACCAACGGCAACACCCAAGCCTACTCCGACGCCAACTCCCGACGAGGACAGCGGATTTATTTCATTAGACTAAAAAACAGAGGCAATGCCTCTGTTTTTTTAATCTATTACCAAATGCTGCGGAACACCATTTGCAATAATGGGGTACATTTCACCTTCAATCAGGGGTGCGATATACCGCTTAAATTCGTCGGTTTTCAGCTCGCCGTCGGGTAAAATCCAATCCTCGGGAACAAGCCGTTCCTCGTTTGCAATCCTGTTTATATCCTCCGCACCTGTTTTCATCAGATACGGTGTATCGGAAAGTCTCTCAAAGGTAATCATAATACCGCTTTCGCCTGCGATTGCACGCCGCACCGCACTTGCACCTGCTGCAAACGCTTCTGCTGCGTCTGTTGCCGACATAATATGCGACGCACAGCGTTGAAGTGTGGAAAGAACTATACCACGGCTTTTGTAGCCAAGCTCGCTGCCGATAACACCCGAGAGCGTCAGAGCTGTACCGCCGAGCATTGTATGCCCGAAAATATCAACACCCTTAGTTCCTGCCAGACCGTCACAGACATAGCTGCCGTCGGGGTTTTTCACACCCTCCGAAACAGCGACAATGACGTTGCCCCTCTCTTTTACGAGTGTGTCAACCCTTGCCAAAAACCGCTCTCTGTCAAAGCTTTTCTCGGGCAGATATATCAAATCGGGAGCTTTTGAGTTATCCGACTCGGAAAGAGCCGACGCAGCTGTCAGCCAGCCTGCATTTCTGCCCATAATCTCGACTACTGTGACCGATTTTATATCGTAAACGGAAGAATCACGGATAATCTCCTTCACAGACGATGCGATATATTTAGCCGCCGAGCCAAATCCTGGGGTATGGTCGGTGGCGGCGAGGTCGTTGTCAATCGTTTTCGGAACACCCACAAAGCGGATATCGCTGCCGATACTGCTGCCGTATGCCGACAGCTTTTTGATGGTATCCATCGAATCGTTACCGCCGATGTAAAGCACATATTTGATATCAAGCTCGGCAAGCCTTTTGAAAATTACCTCGTAATCGTCTGCATTATCGGTATGATTAGCCAGCTTGTAACGGCACGAGCCGAGAAAGGAAGAGGGAGTACGCTTCAAAAGCTCAAGGTCGAGGTCGTTTTTCACAACGTCCGACATATCAATGTACTTGCCCTTGATAAAGCCCTCAATACCGAACCGCATACCGTAAACAGTGCTTATTCCAAGCTCCTTTGCCGTTTTGTAAACACCTGCAAGGGAGGCGTTTATAACCGAAGTCGGACCGCCCGACTGACCTACCAGAAGATTTCCTGTCATTACATTTTTCCTTTCGTTTATACCTTATACAATAAGTCGGTGTAGGTGGGGAACGGCCAGTATTCCTTGCCGACTATTGCTTCAAGTGTGTCTGCATTCTCGCGGAGAGCCTCCATTGCGGGGAGTACCTCGTCCTTGTAGTAGCTTGCGGTTTCGAGTGCGTCTGCACCCTCGGGAACAACCGCCATAACCGCATCTAATGCGTCTATCGTGCCGATAAGTGCCTCACAGCCGTCGGAGAGCCGCTCGGCGAGTAATCTCGTACCGGGAGCTTTTATTCCGACGCTGTCCTTGAGTGCAACCGAAGAAACCATAGTATCGGTGTACGCAAGGCAGGCGGGGAGTATCTCCTGTTTTGCCATTTCCAGAGTTGTGAGTGCTTCTATATTGACGGTTTTAACATAGTTTTCAAGAAGAATTTCGTATCTTGACTCAACCTCGACATTGGTGAATACGCCGTGTCTTGTAAAGAGCTTCTTCACCTTGTCGGAAATGAGGACGGGGAGTGCCTCGGGAGTGGTTTGCAGTATTGGCAGACCACGCTTTTTTGCCTCCTCACGCCATTCGTCCGAGTAGCTGTTTCCGTTGAATATAATTCTGCCGTGATTGATAACCGTTTCCTTAATCAGCTCGTCAACCCTTGCCATCGGGTCAGCCGCACGCTCCAAGGCGTCTGCATAATCGGCAAGAGCGTCTGCAACGATGGTGTTGATTATGATGTTTATGTTAGCAACAGATTGTGATGACCCTGGCATTCTGAACTCAAACTTGTTGCCTGTGAATGCAAACGGTGAGGTTCTGTTTCTGTCTGCGGTGTCACGCTTGATTGACGGCAGAGATACAACGCCTGTTTCGATAAAGCCTTTTACGCTGTCGTAGGTGTCGTTGCCCGTTCTGATTGCCTCTAAAACAGCGGTCAAATCCTCGCCGAGGAACATTGACACAATAGACGGCGGTGCCTCGTTTCCGCCGAGTCTGCGGTCATTTCCTGCGGTTGCAACGGTAGTTCTCAAAAGGTCGCCGTAGGTGTCTACCGCCTTGATAACCGCTGTCAAAAACAGCAGAAAACGTCTGTTATGCAGAGGGTCCTTGCCCGGCTTTAGCAGATTGTCGCCGAGGTTTGTGCCGAGCGACCAGTTGTTGTGCTTACCCGAGCCGTTGATGCCCTCGTAGGGCTTTTCGTGCAGAAGACACACGAGATTATGACGCTGTGCAATACGCTTCATCATCTCCATTGTCAGCTGATTGTGGTCGGTGGCAATGTTGGTGTTATCGTACACGGGTGCAAGCTCGTGCTGTGCGGGAGCAACCTCGTTATGCTTTGTCTTTGCGAGCACACCGAGCTTCCACAGCTCGTTGTCAAGCTCCTTCATATATGCCGAAACACGTTCCTTGATTACGCCGTAGTAGTGGTCGTCCATTTCCTGACCCTTGGCAGGCTTGCAGCCGAAAAGAGTTCTGCCCGTGAGCATCAAATCCTTTCTCTGCTCGTAAAGCTCCTTGTCAACGAGGAAATATTCCTGCTCCGCACCGACATAGGACTCAACTCTTGTTGCGTCCGAGCCGAAGAATTTGAGTATTCTCAATGCCTCCTTGGAAAGTACCTCAACAGACCGCATAAGCGGAGTTTTCATATCGAGTACCTCGCCGCTGAACGAACAGAAGGCGGTGGGGATACAGAGCGTATCGTCCTTGATAAAAGCAAAGGAGGTCGGGTCCCATGCGGTGTAGCCTCTCGCCTCAAAGGTCGCACGGATACCGCCCGAGGGGAAACTCGAAGCGTCCGACTCGCCCTTTACGAGGTTTTTGCCCGAAAACTCCAGTATAACCTTGCCGTCGTCGGCAGGTGCGATGAAAGCGTCGTGCTTTTCCGCCGTTACGCCCGTCATAGGCTGGAACCAGTGCGTATAGTGCGTTGCACCCTTGGAAATCGCCCAGTCCTTCATTGCGTTGGCAACCACCTCGGCAACCGATAAATCGAGCGGAGTTCCGTCCTTAATTGTCTTTTCGAGTGATTTAACCGTCGCCTTGGGAAGACATTCACGCATAGTAGCAAGGTTAAATACATTCTCGCCGAAAATTTCTGATACTGACATATATTTGCCCCTTTCGCCGCAGTCGGCAACAAAACTGATAAAAGGCACTCCCGATAACTGTTTTCGGCAGTTATAGTAAAATGCCTTTTCTACCATATTTTATGTACAATTTTATGAAATAATTATATCGTGCAGAGAAGAAAATGTCAAGAGTATTTTATCAGTATTCTCGCATATTTAGGTTTCCCTTTTCTTCTTTTGACAATATTCTACAATATTTTTACAGCTTTGTAAATGTTAAAATAATAAATTGTGTATTTGTGCGGTGTGCTTTATTTTAGTTGAAATCCGAAAATTTTTGTGATACAATCAAAAAAAGGCGGTGAAACGATGAAGATAATAGGTTATGTGAGGAGTGATTTTCCTACAAAATTCGGTATCCCGAGGCAGAGCGGAATTGCCGAAAGACTTGTGTCAAGGATAGTGTTTGAAAAGGAATACCGTGTGAGAGAGGCGTTTCGGGGACTTGAGGAATACTCGCACATATGGGTGCTGTGGCAGTTTTCCGAGACGGTCAGAGAGGACTGGTCGCCGACGGTACGTCCGCCCAAGCTCGGCGGAAATAAAAGAGTGGGCGTTTTTGCCACACGCTCGCCCTTTCGCCCGAATAATATCGGACTTTCCTCGGTGCGGCTCGAAAAGATAGATTTTGACGCAAAGGACGGACCCGTGCTGTACATTTCGGGTGCGGATATTATGGATAATACCCCTGTTTACGATATTAAGCCGTATATCGCCTACACCGACTCACACCCCGACAGCATTTGCGGCTTCGCTCTGCCGCCAGATGCAAGACCGCTGACGGTGAACTTTCCGACAGAGCTGCTCGAAAAAATTCCCGAAGGGAAGAGAGAAGCGCTGATTAGCGTGCTGGAGCAGGACCCAAGACCGGGGTATATCGACGATGACCGCCGCTGCGGCTTTCGGTTTGCAGGACTTGAAATCGGTTTTCGGGTAGCGGACGGCATACTTACTGTATGCGATGTGGAAAAAATTGGATAAATTTTTCATAAAAGCTTTTCTGGGAGGTTTTTCGGACAGATACTAAGATATAATCAAGACAAACAAAGCAAACAAGGAGGTTTTGATTATGTCAGAGAGAAGTTATTGGAAGGCACGTCCAAGTGCGAGAACGGTACACGACGAGCGAGTTCGTATTGAAGACGAGAAAAATTTTGAGCTTTTGTCGCAGGGCGTTTACTTTGCGGCGGCAATTCTCGGCGTGTTCGGAGTTTGTCTTGGCAACATCGAGCTGATTTGTGCTTCGGCTGCGATGGTGATGTTTGCGAGGACGCTTCGCTAAAGGAAAGGAAGGCTTGATTTGTATGAAAGATTGCTTTGATGAGGTTTTTGCCTGCGATAGTGAGGGCTATGAGGAGTATTTTGCAAAAATTTCGCATATTCGTAGTTCTAAAACCGACAAAAACCAAAAGGAAATGATATCAAACTGTGAGATAAACGGACAGGAATTGTCGAATTAACCGAAAATATCCCGTAAGCGGTCGCAAAAGCTGAAAATATTATGTGGATTTCGGTAAAAAAGTGCAGTATAATGTAAACATAACCAAGTTAAAGAGCCGACAGGCTTTTTATACCCCCTATTATCCGCCGCTTTGTCGGAACAAGTATTTTTGCAGTCACCCACGGACTGTAATAATGCCCCGACAAGGCGGTTTCCCCTTTTTTTGACCTGAATACAAATAATAATCAACTAACAGACGAAAATTCAACCAAAAGAAAAGCAATAATAATTATACTATTAGTAAAGGAGTGTTTTTCTAATGGTGGATTTGGACGTAAAGCTCAGAGAGCTTCGCCGTGAACGGCAATGGACGCAAGGGTATGTTGCGAAGAAAATAGGCGTATCGGCTTCTGTCATTTCAGCTTATGAGTTGGGACTCAGACAGCCGTCCTTTGAGGTGCTTGCAAAGCTTTCAAGGCTTTACGGCGTATCCTCGGATTATCTGTTAGGAATTAGCGGACACAAGAATATTGAAAATCAGCATCTTATCAGCCTTGACGGATTAACTCCCGAAGAAATTAAGTTGGTAATAAAGCTTGTAGATGCCTTGAAGGCATAATTTGCAGAAAATTTATTAAGCAGATGGTAGAATATGGATATAAGGGGGATGACATATGAGACCGCTGCAAGGGATTTTCAGAAGTCTTGAGGGTGAAAAGCCTGTCTGCATATGCTGTCGGCGTCGCAGTGATAGGGTGAGTGCTGAGGGCGATGGGGTTTGTATATGTTCGGTCTGTTATAACAACTTTATGAAAAGCAGAGTTGACGATTACTATGATGTCGGAGGCGGTATCCGCCGTCTGTTTGCACCGTTTGCATACGACGGTGAAATACGGCGGATTGTACACGAGCTGAAATTCCGTGCGGCAAGTGCGTATGCGCTGCCTCTTGCAAGGCTGATTTTTGATGCCTTGCCGCCGTATTACGATTATTCTTTCTATGATTTTGTGATACCCGTTCCGCTGCATTGGGAGCGGCTTGAGGAAAGAGGGTATAATCAGGCAGAGCTGCTGGCTGCACCTCTTGCACGGCTGCTTGGTATTCCGATGGCGGACGATGTGCTGTTTCGTATCCGCAAAACGGAGCGGCAGATGGTACTGACAAGAGCAAGGCGGATTGAAAATGTAAAGGGTGCATTTTGGGCGGACAAAAGCGTTTCTGGCAAAAACATTTTACTTATTGATGATATCTACACTGTCGGTGCAACGGTCGGTGAATGTGCGGCGGCATTGAGAGAAAAGGGAGCGGCGGATATAGACGCCGTTGTTTTATGCACAAATTTCAATAAATGCGGTACATATGAGCGTCCACCCACAATTCCTGCCATAAGACGCCAAAAAAATTAAATCAGGGGTAGAAATTTTGATGAATTTATGTTAAAATATGGTTTATGAAGCTGAAAGGACAGTAAATATATGGTATATAATAATATTCTCGAGGCACTTGGAAACACGCCTATGATACGTCTTGCAAGGATGGCTGACCCCGACAGTGCGGAAATTCTCGTTAAGTTCGAGGGTCTTAACGTCGGTGGTTCAATCAAGACAAGAACAGCATACAATATGATAGCCGATGCGGAAAAGCGTGGCATAATCGGCAAGGACACCGTAATTGTCGAGCCGACGAGCGGTAATCAGGGAATAGGACTTGCTCTTGTGGGTGCGGTGCGTGGCTACAAAACAAAGATTATTATGCCCGACTCGGTAAGTGAGGAACGCAGAAAGCTGGTTGAGCATTACGGTGCGGAGGTTATTCTGGTGCACGATTCGGGCAATATCGGTGCGTGCATTGAGGAATGCTTGCAGACGGCACTTAAAATGCAGAAAGAGGATAGGAATGTTTTTGTGCCTCAGCAGTTTGAAAATCCCGCAAATACCGAGGCACAGCGTGAGCAGACGGCGAAGGAAATTCTGGAACAGGTTTCGGGTCCCATACACGGCTTTTGTTCGGGTATAGGCACGGGCGGTACTATCACGGGTATCGGCGAGGTTTTAAAAAAGCATAATCCCGACATTGAAATATGGGCGGCAGAGCCTGAAAATGCGGCTATTCTTTCAGGCGGCTCGATAGGTACGCACGTTCAAATGGGTATCGGCGACGGACTTATCCCCGAAATTCTGAATGTAAATATATACGACGATATCTGTATAATCGGCGATGATGAAGCAATCCGCACCTCGAAGGAGCTTGCCTCACGTGAGGGAATTATGTGCGGAATTTCGAGCGGCACAAATGTTGCGGCGGCACTTCGCCTTGCAAAAAAGCTCGGCAAGGGTAAGACGGTTGTAACCGTTCTCCCCGATACCGCAGAGCGATATTTTTCGACACCACTTTTTGGGTAATATACAATAGAAGAAAAAAATTGACAAATACAAAAAAATGTAGTAGTCTATAATAGTGTGATGCAGAGGGGAATGTTTATGAACGAAAAAATACTAAGACTTTGGCTTGCCTCCAAAACGGGACGTGCTGCGTGGCGTGCCGAACAGCTCCAAAGCTATTTTGGCAGTCTTGAGGCGGTTTATGAGGCAAAGCTTGACGACTATATGCAGCTCCCTGAAATGAAGAAATCGGTTGCAATTGCACTTTCCGATAAAAGTCTTGCACGTGAGGAAAAGATTGTTTCCGATTGTAAGGAGTTCGGAATAAATATTCTAACTCCCGAGGACAAGGGCTTCAATCAGACGCTGACGCAAATCAGCACACCCGTTCAGGTGATTTACACACTCGGCGAAATTCCCGACTGGGACAGTATCCTCGGCATTGCAATAGTTGGCACAAGAAAATTCAGCGAATATGGTCAGGTGGCAGCCGAGCGGCTTTCAAGTGAGCTTGCCGAGGCGGGCGTCACTATAATTAGCGGTATGGCGAGGGGTATTGACAGCTTTGCGCTGCGTTCGGCAGTAAGGGCAGGTATGCCGTCCGTTGCGGTAATGGGCTGCGGTCTTGACCAAGCCTATCCGCCCGAGAACAGAGGATTGATGAACGATATTATCAAAACAGGCTGTGCAATCAGCGAATATCCGCCCTGCTCGCCGCCTATTCCGCAGCATTTTCCTGCAAGAAACAGAATTGTCAGCGGACTTTCCGACGGAGTTCTGGCGATTGAAGCACCGATTAAAAGCGGTACGCTTATAACTACAAGGCTGGCAGCGGATATGGGAAAGACGCTATTTGCAGTACCGGGAAATATTTTTGCGAAAAATTCCGCAGGCACAAACGAACTTATAAAGCAGGGTGCAATTCCCGTCACTTGTGCACAGGATATTCTGGAGGCATTCTCGATAAAAAGTAAAAACCTCACACCTCCGACGGCACTCCCCGAAAAGGAAGCTCAGCCCGTCAAGGAGGACATAATTGAAGGACTTTCCGAAAAGGAAAATCTGATAATAACTCTTCTTCGCCAAAAGGATATGCACATAGAGGAAATCGCAGCACGGGGCGGCTTTACAATAGCCGAGCTGAACGGAATGCTTACAATGCTTGAAATTGAGGGGTATATACTGAAGACTGCGGGCAGTATATATAAATGCAATCTCGAAAAATAAGCGGCGTATCCCGCACTGTTTGCAAAGCTCGGAGTACCTCTGTACGCCGTCGCTTTGAAACAGCACAATCTACTTGCTTCTTTTCCGAGCTTGGAGTGAAGAAATAATTTTGATTTATACTGCCGCAAGAGCGGTAAAACGGAGGAACAGTATGGCAGCTAAAAAACTACTGATAGTTGAGTCGCCTGCAAAGGCAGGAACGATAAAGAAATATTTAGGCAGTGACTACACCGTTATGGCAACGGTGGGTCATATTATAGATTTGCCCAAAAGTCAGCTCGGAGTGGACGTTGACAATGATTTTGAGCCGAAATACATTACCATTCGTGGTAAGGGCGACCTTTTGACCAAGCTGAAAAGAGAAGCTAAAAATGCGTCAAAGGTTTATCTTGCAACCGACCCTGACCGTGAGGGTGAGGCGATAAGCTGGCATTTGGCAAATGCACTTTCCATTGACCCTAGCTCTGCGTGCAGAGTGACCTTCAACGAGGTTACAAAAAGTGCGGTCAAGGCGGCTATAAAATCACCGAGAAGCATTGATATGGACCTTGTAGACGCACAGCAGGCAAGACGTGTGCTTGACCGTGTTGTAGGCTACAAGCTCAGCCCGATTTTGTGGGAAAAGGTGAAAAAGGGACTCTCGGCAGGACGTGTGCAGTCGGTTGCGACAAGACTTATATGTGACCGTGAGGAGGATATACAGAACTTTGTGCCGAAGGAATACTGGACGGTTGAGGCACTGCTCACCGACCCAAAATCAAAAAAGAGCTTTGAGGCGAAGTATTACGGTACAGGCGGCAAGGAGGTAGAGCTTGACGACAAGGCTAAGGCGGACGCTGTGATTGACGAGGTAAGCCGTGAGGCATTTATCATATCCAAAATCAAGCACGCCGATATGCAGAAAAATCCGCCGCCTCCGTTTACGACAAGTACAATGCAGCAGGACGCATCGAGGAAGATTAACTTCTCCTCCTATAAGACAATGCAGACGGCACAGGGACTTTACGAGGGTGTAAATTTAGGTACAAGCCTTGGCGGTACGGTCGGTCTTATCACATATATGCGTACCGACTCGCTCAGAATTTCGGCAGAGGCACGCAGCGACGTGTCGGGATATATCACCGATACCTATGGCAGAGAAATGCTCAGAAACCGTGAATTTAAGACGAAAAACAACGCACAGGACGCACACGAGGCAATCCGTCCCACAAGCGTGCGATTGACACCGCAATTGGTGCGTGAAAAGCTTACACCCGACCAGTACAAGCTTTATAAGCTGATTTGGGAGCGTTTCGTGGCAAGTCAGATGGCAAGTGCGGTTTACGATACAACAACGGTGACGGTAACGGCAGGCAAGCACGAATTTCGTGCAAGCGGCTCTGCGATTAAATTCAAGGGCTTCACCGTGCTTTATACAGAGGGCAGCGATACTGCCGAGGAAAAGGCGAAAAAGCTGCCGACTCTGGAGGAAAATACCGAGGTAAACCTGAAAAGCATTGAGGGCAATCAGCACTTTACTCAGCCGCCCGCACGTTTTTCCGAGGCGACATTGGTGCGTGAGCTTGAGGAAAGGGGTATAGGCAGACCGAGTACCTATGCACCGACCATCACAACCATTATTTCAAGAGGCTATGTGGCGAGGAACAAAAAGCAACTTTTGCCCACCGAGCTTGGTATGATTACCACAGATATTTTGAAGAATAATTTTGAAGATATAGTTGACGTGGAGTTTACTGCAGGTATGGAGGAACAGCTCGACCTCGTTGCGGAGGGGAAAACCGAATGGAAACACGTTTTGTCGGAATTTTATCCCGATTTTGCCGATAATCTCGAAAAGGCAAAGGCGGCAGTTGAAAAGATTAAGATTAAGGACGAGGAATCGGACGTCGTCTGTGACAAATGCGGCAGAAAAATGGTCTACAAGATAGGTAAATTCGGCAAATTCCTCGCCTGCCCAGGTTATCCCGAGTGCAAAAATACAATGGCGATTAAGAAGGGTACGGGTGTAGAATGTCCCAAATGCGGCAAGGAGCTTGTTGAGAAAAGCTCAAAAAGAGGCAGAGTGTTCTACGGCTGCGAGGGCTTCCCGAAATGCGATTTTATGACGTGGGATAAGCCGCTTTCAAAGGAAAAATGTCCCGATTGCGGCGGTATTCTGCTTAAAAAGCAGGGCAGAAACGCAAAAATCTACTGTCAGAACGAAAAATGCAGCTATGAAAGGAAATCCGCAAAATGAGAGTACGGATTATAGGTGCAGGTCTTGCAGGCTGTGAGGCGGCAAATCAGCTTACAAGGAGAGGAATAGCGGTCACCTTGTGCGAGATGAAGCCGCACAAATACTCGCCTGCACATTCAAACGAGGGCTTTGCCGAGCTTGTATGCTCAAACTCCCTAAAGGCTGACCGTATCGAAAATGCGTGCGGACTTCTCAAGGAGGAAATGCGGCTTTTCGACTCGATTACAATGCGTGCGGCGGATAAGGCGAGAGTGCCTGCGGGCGGCGCTTTGGCGGTGGACAGGGAAATTTTCTCGAAAATTATCACCGCCGAGCTTGAACAAAATCCGCTTGTTACAATAGAGCGTGGCGAGGTAACGTCGGTTGATACTGATGAATATACAATAATTGCGACAGGACCCCTGACGTCCGACGGACTTTACAGCGAGATTGAAAAGCTTTGCGGCAGCGAGAGCTTGTATTTTTACGATGCGGCAGCACCCGTGGTTACTAAAGAGAGTATTGATTTTGACCGTGTTTTCTACGGTGCAAGGTATGACAGAGGTACAGCTGATTATATCAACTGCCCTTTTACCAAGGAGGAGTATGACCGCTTTTACGATGCACTCGTAGAGGCGGAGGTTTCCGAGCTTAAACGCTTTGAAAATCAGACGGTGTTCGAGGGCTGTATGCCTGTCGAAACTATGGCAAAGCGTGGCAGAGAAACGCTGCTTTTCGGACCGTTGAAGCCTGTCGGTCTTACAAATCCGAAAACGGGAAAGGACGACGCTTATGCGGTTGTACAGCTTCGTCAGGACGATATGGCAGGCTCGATATATAACCTTGTCGGCTTTCAGACAAATCTCAAATGGGGCGAGCAAAAGCGTGTATTTTCGATGATACCAGGCTTGGAAAATGCCGAGTTTGTACGCTACGGAGTTATGCACCGAAATACCTTTATCAATGCACCCGAGGTGCTTGACAGGTTCTACCGTATGAAAAAGTACCCGAAGGTGTTCTTTGCAGGACAGATAACGGGCGTTGAAGGGTATGTGGAGTCGGCGGCGTCGGGACTTATGGCGGGCTATAATATGGCACGGCTGATTTTGGACGAGCCGTTGCTTGAGCCTGATATAAAAACCGCTATCGGTGCGTTGCCGCTTTATATCACAACCGCCGAAAAGCTTCAGCCG
>JAFULX010000092.1 GCA_017483065.1 Clostridia bacterium
GACGCATTCCTTGAAACCTACGGTCTTACCTCGGAACAGATTACACCCGAAATGCTCTACAAGGACGCTGAGCCTATAATTACAGAGACACAGAACGCTATGCTTGAACAAATGCAGGCGGAGAGTGAAACAGAGGCAGATGCGGCTGCCGACAGCGAAACGGAAGCTGAATAATTATGGAAAATAACGCAAAAAAGAGCGTGATGTACACCGTCGGCGAGGAGATTTTCAACTCGGTTTCTCACGGTGTCGGAGTGCTTTTGTCCATAGCAGCACTTGTACTGCTGATAGTATTTGCCGCACTCTATTCGGACGGCTACGGTATGGCAAGTGCCCTCGTTTACGGAATTTCGCTCATTCTGCTCTATACGATGTCGATGGTTTATCACATTGTGCAGAATGAAAAGGGTAAGAAGGTATTGCGGATTTTCGACCATTGCTCGATATTTATTCTGATTGCTGGCACATATACACCGTACCTGCTTGTAACATTAAGAGGAACGCTTGGCTGGACGATTTTCGGGATAATATGGGGTGCGACCTTAATAGGTATTCTGCTCAATGCGATAAGCCTTGAGCGGTTCAAGGTGATTTCCCTTGTATTATATGTTCTGATGGGCTGGGGAATTGTCCTTTCGATAAAACCACTGGCACGGAATCTGGCATTGCCCGGACTTGTGCTGCTGATTGTGGGCGGTCTGGTATATACCGTCGGAGTAATATTTTATGTAATGAAAAAATATAGATATATGCACTCGGTATGGCATCTGTTCGTGCTTGCAGGAAGCGTATTTCATTATTTTTCAATATTGTTGTTCGTTTTGAAATAAGCGGACGGAAAATGATAAAAGGAGAAAGTATTATGAATGAGAACAATTTACCTAACATTGAAGGTGAAGAGAACACAACACCCGTAACAGAGGAAACAGCGGAGGAAACAGCTGACGAGGTTTTTGAAGCAGCAGAGGAAATTCTTGAGGACGTTTTAGAAGATGTAGTTGATGAGGAAAACGGACTTTCCGAAGAGGATATTGAGTTCGTAACTCAGCAGGTTGAGGAATTTGCGGAAACGCAGAAGGCAAAGGGCGGTGCAGGTAAGGTAGTTGCTATTGTAATTGTCGTAATTGCTATTCTGGCAGCTGCAGGCTTCGGCGTGTTCAAGTATCTTACAAGAAACCCCTATAACGAGATGGGTTATATCAACGTAAGCGGAAGAACTATCGAGGAGGTTGCCGCACAGGCAGGGCTCGGACTTGACGAGTTCCTCGCAGAGTACAGTCTGCCCGCAGATATGCCAGCCGACACAGAGGAGTCTGCCGCATACTACAACATTCCGCTTTCAAAGATTGCTGAAATGTACGGTATGGATACAGCAGCTATCAAGGAAATGCTCGGTCTTGGCGACGACGTTACCGACACAACACCGTGGGGCGAGGCAGAGGGCAAAGCACCTCTTTCAAAGTACATCGGCGAGGAAAACCTTGAGGCTTTCAAGGCTGAGTACGGTCTTGGCGAAGAGGTAACAGGCGAAACTCTTTGGGGCGAAATCAGAAACACGGTTGATGCAAAGACGCTTGAAATGCAGCAGCAGGCAGCGGCAGAGGCTGAAGCAGGTGCAGATGCCGAAACAGCTGATGATACACAGACAGACGCTGACGCAAACGCAGAGGGCGGAGCTGAAACCGAACAGGCAGCAGAATAATCAGAATACACATTGGCTGCGGCAGATTTTGCTGCAGCCGATTTGTTTACAAGGAGAGTTTATGGTAGCAATTATAGATTACGGTGCGGGAAATCTGCACAGCGTACAGAATGCACTCACCCTTTTGGGAGAAAATTCGGTAATAACAGGCGACAGAGATGAAATTCTGTCAGCTGACAGAGTTATTCTGCCAGGTGTCGGTGCGTTCGGTGATGCTATGGAAAGGCTTCGCAGTACGGGACTTGACAGTGTGGTAAAGGAGGTTGCCGCAAGCGGTAAACCGCTTTTGGGCATTTGTTTAGGACTTCAACTTATGTTTGAGCGGAGCGAGGAATCGGACGGCGTAGACGGACTTGGCATTTTTAAGGGCAGAGCGGTCAGAATACCTGACACAGGGCTTAAAATTCCGCATATGGGCTGGAATAATATCAATGTTTCGGACAGCTCGTGGCTTTTGGACGGACTTGGCGAGGAGCCGTATGTTTACTTTGTTCATTCCTATTACATATCAGCCGAGGAGGACGTGGTTAGTGCATACACCGACTACGGTGCACATTTTGCCGTTGCCGCAGAACGTGACAATGTTGCGGCGGTGCAGTTCCACCCCGAAAAGAGCAGCGAGGTCGGTATGAAAATACTCCGTAACTTTATAGCAAGGGAGGCAATTTAATGTACGCAAAAAGAATAATTCCTTGCCTTGACGTTAAGGACGGCAGAGTTGTCAAGGGTGTGAACTTTGTCAACCTGACCGACGCAGGCGACCCCGTTGAGTGTGCGAAGATTTACGACAAAGCTGGTGCGGACGAGCTTGTTTTTCTTGATATCACGGCATCGTCCGACGGCAGAAATACCGTGGTTGATATGGTCGAGCGTGTGGCGAGGGAGGTTTTTATTCCCTTTACTGTCGGAGGCGGTATCAGAACGGTGGAGGATTTCCGTGCGATTTTAAACGCAGGAGCGGACAAGGTTGCGGTTAATTCTGCGGCGATTAAGCGTCCTGAGCTGATTTGTGAGGCGGCAAAACGCTACGGCAGCCAGTGCGTTGTCTGTGCGATTGACGCAAAACGCAAGGAGGACGGAAACGGCTGGGAGGTCTATTTGAACGGCGGTCGGGTTAATACGGGACTTGACGCTCTCGAATGGGCGAAAAAGGCGGAGGAGCTTGGTGCGGGCGAAATTCTGCTTACAAGTATGGACGCAGACGGCACTAAGGCAGGCTATGATTTACAGCTCACAAGGGCGGTTTCGGAAAATGCATCAATCCCCGTAATTGCGTCGGGCGGTGCAGGTACAATGGCACATTTCTATGACGCCTTCACCGACGGAAAAGCCGATGCCGTGCTTGCGGC
>JAFULX010000093.1 GCA_017483065.1 Clostridia bacterium
ATATTTTTATCAAGAAAATCACCTCAAAAAAATTCTGCAGATAATTTATATACAATCATCTGCAGAATTATTCTATCAATCAAGCTTGAGTACAGACATAAACGCCTCCTGCGGTACCTCTACACTGCCAACCTGACGCATACGCTTTTTACCTTCCTTTTGTTTTTCAAGAAGCTTTTTCTTTCTGGTAATATCACCGCCGTAGCATTTTGCAAGCACGTCCTTACGCATTGCCTTAACCGTTTCACGAGCGATAATTTTACCGCCGATAGCAGCTTGAATAGGCACCTCAAAAAGCTGTCTGGGAATTGCTTCTTTAAGCTTTTCAGCCATTCTTCTGCCACGCTTGTAAGAGCTTTCCTTATGCACAATGAATGAAAGTGCATCGACCATTTCGCCGTTTAATAGCATATCAAGCTTTACAAGGTCGGACCTGCGGTAACAGGACAGCTCATAGTCAAAGGACGCATATCCTTTGGTACGTGATTTAAGAGCGTCGAAGAAATCATAAATAATTTCGTTGAGCGGAAGCTCATAGTGAATTTGTGCTCTTGTTTCCTCCATATAGGTCATATTTTTGAACACACCACGTCTTTCCTGACAAAGCTCCATTACGTTTCCGACATAATCGGTCGGAACCATAATATCCGCATTTACCATAGGCTCTTCCATATGCTCAATCTCAACCGCAGGCGGAAGGTTCGTCGGGTTATCAACCTTAACCATTTCGCCGTTTGTCTTGAACACCTTGTATATAACGCTCGGTGCGGTTGTTACAAGGTCGAGGTTATACTCCCTTTCCAAACGCTCCTGAATAATTTCCATATGCAAAAGACCGAGAAAACCGCATCGGAAGCCAAAGCCAAGTGCAACGGAGGTTTCAGGCTCAAACAAAAGTGCGGCATCATTCAGCTGAAGCTTGGAAAGTGCTTCCTTTAAATCCTCATATTGTGCACCGTCCGCTGGATAAATACCGCAGTAGACCATCGGATTAACCTTTTTATAACCGGGAAGCGGCTCGGAAACAGGATTTCTGACTAAAGTCACCGTATCTCCGACACGGGTATCCTGAATTGATTTAATGCTCGCCGCAATATAACCAACATCACCCGCTGACAGCTTGTCGCACGGAATAAGTCCGCTGGGGTGCATATATCCCACCTCTACAACGTCAAATTCGGCACCTGTCGCCATCATTTTAATTTTTTCGCCTGCTTTCAGCGTACCGTTTTTAACTCTTACATACACGATAACACCACGATAACTGTCATAATAGGAATCGAAAATCAAGGCCGCAAGCGGTGCATCAGCGTCGCCTGTAGGAGCAGGTATTTTTTCAACAATTGCCTCAAGTACGTCAGCAACATTCTGCCCTGTTTTTGCTGAAATCAGCGGAGAATCCTCGGCAGGTATGCCTATGATGTCCTCAATTTCATTTATCGCCCTTTTGGGGTCTGCGGAGGGCAGGTCAATTTTATTAACAACAGGTACAACCTCGAGATTGTGCTCAATTGCAAGATATGTGTTTGCAAGCGTCTGTGCCTCAATACCCTGCGAGGCATCTACTATAAGTATTGCACCCTCGCAAGCCGCAAGAGAACGTGAAACCTCGTAGTTAAAATCGACGTGTCCGGGTGTATCAATAAGATTGAAGGTGTAGCAATTGCCATCCTTTGCGTTATACTTAAGACGAACAGCGTGTGCCTTGATTGTAATACCCCTTTCTCTTTCAAGGTCCATATCATCAAGCAGCTGCTCCTCCATTTCACGTGAAGAAACCTCACCCGTCAGCTCTAAAAGTCTGTCGGCGAGTGTTGACTTTCCGTGGTCAATATGTGCTATAATACAAAAATTTCTGATTTTATCCTGCATTTTATCCCTCATAAACCGTTAAAAAATTTCTCAATCAGTATTCTATCACAAATATTCTGATTTGTCACCATTTTTTTCAATTATTCTCCGACAAAACCTTTATAAGTACCTCGGAAAAGAGCTTTGCACCCTGTTTGGCTTCATCTATTGTGTTTCCGTTTGTACCAACCTCAAGAATGATACTGCCGTCGCATAGCTGCTGATTAAACCGCTGTGCTCTCAGATTTATTGGTCTCATAAGTCCCTTATA
>JAFULX010000001.1 GCA_017483065.1 Clostridia bacterium
TGCACCTCATTGAACAGTTCCTCTATGCCAAAATTCTTTTCAATGGCAAGTATAGCATTGACATTACGATTCTTTTCCATAAATAAATTCTCCTTTCGGTTATACAAAATTATATAGTTCCTTACAACATTCCAGCCTTTGCCTTACTTCGTATGATATATCCGACATTATGCTGATCGGAGGTTCTATCTCCGCACCCTCTGCATCGGAAGTGACAAAACGCAGCCTGATACTGTTTGCTTCGTCAGCATCTCCCGTATCGAGAAATTCAGAAAAATCAATATATTCCGTTTCGGGAAGTGTATCCACATAACGGTCAAGATAATATATGTGAGGATTATCCGACTTAGTTTCGCCCTTTGCTTCATCAGGCTTCCAGTCCTCACATAGCTCCGCATATCTCGGATGCTCCGTAATATTAAACTTGTTCGTAAAGAACGGGTACAGTCCTCGCACCATTACAATACAGTTGTTGTTATCCATTGTAGTCAGCTCGTCAATAGTAGCAAGCTCTCTGCCCAGAATTGCATTATTGTATGATGAACTGCCCTGCTTGCCTTTAGTCTGATTTATGGATAATTGGTCGATAGTTTCCTTTCCAAGCTCCTTTGACAGATACTCGTTTGTAAATTGGTCTTTACCGCCTAAATATATGAGCGTATCACAGTTACCGGGTAATTCCTCCCACGATTTCTCATACATTCTTTTCAGCTGTGAAAGATTCTGTAAGATAACCTGTGCGGATATTTCAAACTTTCGGCACGTTGCAAGTATCTTTTCAAATTCGGGGATCTTACCGACGTTTGCGAACTCATCGCAGATAAAACGGACGTGAACAGGCAGTCTGCTGTGATAGAAATTGATAGCTCTGTCATACAAAGTATCAAAAAGCTGTGTGTACATCATCGCCGCCAGAAAGTTATATGTTGTATCTGTTGACGGAATTACGATAAACAATGCTGTCGGCTTATCTCCAAGAGTTTCAAGACGGATATTGTCCGTATGTGTAAGATTTCTCACATTTTCAAGCTTGAAATACTGGAGCTTTGTTGTGGTCGATATAAGGATAGACTGCATCGTTTTTCCTGCCGCCTGTTTAAATTCCTCATAATACTGCACTGAAAGAGCCTTTGGTGCTTTTTCCTTTCGCTTATCAAACATCAGGTCAAGCTCGGATTTTTCTTCTTCCTTACCCTCTATAACCTTTGCTTTATGTATAAGGTCAAGCACTCCTGCAAAATTCTGTTCTTCCTCTGTGCCTGTTTCAATAAGCAGGAAAGAAAGAGCAGACAAAAGCAGTCTTGTTGCATCGTCCCAGAACGGATCTCCTGAGTTGCCCTCGCCCTTTGTATTGGTCATAAATACGTTTATCATCTTTATAACGTTATTGCTGTTTATCTCCCCTGTGCTGTCACGGAGATAATGGAAAGGGTTATAGTTGGAGCTGTGCTTCATATCATTCAGATTGAAAACCTTGATCTCATATCCGTGTTCAATAAGCAGCTTTCCGCAGGATTCCACCAGCTCGCCCGATGGATCGGTAACTACAAAAGAAGTGTTGCATTGGAGCAGATTCGGCTTTACGAAAAATCTTGATTTTCCTGTGCCTGAGCCGCCCAGAATAATCATATTCAGGTTAAGCATCGGCTTTATTTTTTCCGCTTCACTGCTTGACATAATGACATCTTTTATTGAAAATTCCGTGCCTGTGAGTTTATCCTTTTTAGTCTTTTGGGATTTGGAGCGTTTCTTCTTTTTCTTCTGCTCCGCTTCCTCTGCCGCTTCGTTTTGTTCTCTCACCTTTCGGTCAAGAACAAGAAATACATCGCTTGCACATATAACGTTATTGTAAAATCCTTTTTTGGTGGTGTCGGCAATTATCTCCTTTTCCTGCCTGTTGCCCCACCTTGCAGAACCGTGTTCAACACCTTTTCGGTGATAACGCTTTCCGTTTCCCACAAGTCGGTACATTACCGCAATAAGGCTTGCAAAAAAGCCTAAAACACAGGCATTTCTCGTCATTCCCGTACCTCTGACAACAGCAAGAAAGGCATTACCCAGATTACCGGGATTCATATATTCGCTTATGCTTTCAATAGCTTCGAATATCTGAATATTGCCGTTCTTGTCTGCGGTCATTTCAAGGGTATATCCAAACAGAACGATAACAGGAAAAGCAATAACGCAGCAGACGATTATTATATATAACAGAGTATCTGTTTTCTTTTCGGGGATTCCCATATTAGCCGCCATAGTTAATGCTCCTGTCCTCCCTTGCTCTTACCGATAGAAACAGCCTTATCCTTGACTGCCTGTGACAGCTCCTTGATTTTATCCGCAGCATAAGCCTTGATCTCGCTGAGCGTCTGACGGTCGGGATTTTTCGCTTCTCGGATATTTTTCTCTGCGGACCTCTTAATATCCTTTGCACCCTTTTCGGAAATTCCCATATCGGTAAGACGTTCCGTATCTATCTTGTCAATGGGCAGTATAGCATAGGAGCCGCCTGACTTTTCCCTTACCTCTATCATATTTTCGGTAAGCTGTCCTATAACGGCTTCATCGGTTTCCTTTACCTTTGCATCGGGGATAAATCCGTCATCAATAAGCTGTTTCATAGCAACCGCAACAGATATATCGTCAACAAGTCCGAAATCATCACGCAAAGCCTTTTCCACATCGGCAAGCGGTGTATCTTTTTCAATCTGCATATACTGATAGCTTTCGGGATCGTCCCTTATAATGATAATGCTTTCGCCATACCGATAATATCCCATATCCGCAAGCTCCGCATTATTGGAATCATACCTTTCGGGTTTTAACGTGCTTACGGATATATCTAAATAATCCTTACTCTCAATCATTTCAAGATTATCTCCTATATCCGATTCACGGTAGGACTTTGCAACCTTATCCGCAATTTCCTTTGCGGATATTTCGGAATATCCCATCTGAGAAAGCATAATCTGAACATCTCTTACAGGCATTACGGGGATAACAGCATATTTATTTGTGTTGTTATCCAGAATACAGCACTTTGAGCCGTTATCTTTCGGAAGCTCGCCTATACATTCAGCTTTTCCTATAACCGACTGTGAAAGCTGTGACTGTGCCAGATACTCACCGATGTTCGGAATATCCGCATAGACGATCTCTGTCTTTTCTGCGGTAAAAGCAAATATTTCTTTCTGCTTGTCAGTAAGCTCCTTGTTTATATCCTCAAGCAGCTTATTTACTGTCTTGCTGTCAAGACCTCGTTCTTTTAGAGCTGCCGCCATTTCCTTACAGCTGCCCATTTTTACGCTGATAAGCTCATTTTTCTTTGAATTAAAAAGGTCTATTCTCCTGAGTTCACCGCCGTCCGTACCATACTTATATACGGCAGTTTCCTTATTTGCTCTGCGGTTTCGGGTATTGAAATATCCTGCAAGCTCACTTCCGCTTGCAGCTCTTTTCACCTTTCCTCCCGAATCGTAAACAGGATATTCCTTTTCAAAATCAAGCTTTGATTTCAGCGTTTTACCGCCATTTATAAGCTCTGCTTCGGAATGTTTTATTCTGATATAGTCCTGTCCTGCTGTGTTCGGCACTCTCATAAAATAGCTATCGGCAGTATTCAGTTCCTCTTTATTCAGCTTATTCATATCCAGAGTGATAATATCATCAAAAACATCAATGATGTATTCCTCACTTGCTTCAAGGCTGTTCTTGTATTCGGCTCTTGCATCGGCTACCTTTTCGGAAATATCCGAGTTATACATAACCGCAACATTTTCACCCTGCGGTACAAAGGAAACATCAAGACCCTCTGATTTTGCAGCAGCGTATATTTCCCTTGCTTCGTCCTGCGAAACAATATATGCTTCATAGCCAAGGTTATCCAGAGGTGCGGTCTGTTCGTATCGGGTAACATCAATACCGTCAACTTCCTTTATTATTTTTTCCGCTTCTTTCATAGCCTTTGCATACTGTCCGTCAAAGTCTTTCGGAACGAAATTCATATATTTGCCGTCATCGTTCTTGAATGTAATAACAGGAATATCGTGGTTTGTCATTACGCTTCGCACTATTCCTATATCCTCGGCATCAATAAGCTCTTTTCCGTCCTTGACTATGATTTTTTCGGGGTTATCCTGCAATTCCTTTGCAACAGCGTGTTTCATAGCCGATTGAAGCATATCCAGCTGTCCTGACGGAACTGCGAACACAGCATTATTGCTGTCACCAAGCTCCGTTTTAAAGAACGATCCGCCCATTTTAAGCAGATTATCCTCTATCTCTGCCGCTTTTTCGGCAGGAACAGTTACATACTTTATATCAAGTCCTGCCTTCTGGAGTTTCTGAAAATCTTTCTTTGACAGCTTTCCAAGCTTTATTTTCGGAGCTTTTGCTCCTCTTACTCCCCTGTTTCTCTTGCGTTCTTCCATAGAACTGAAAATATCCATCATTCTTTTTAACAGCTCTATAAAGGTGGTGCAAGCGTCATCTCCTACCATTATTCAGCACTCCCCTCCGCAATAGTTTCGCTCTCCGTTTCAAGATGTTCCACCGGAACATCTGTAATTGATGTTTCTGTTTCGGAAACATTTTCAACCGTTTCAACAGTAATATCTATAAGGTCATCATCGGTGCAGCCGTATGAATAAGGTGACATATTGAACATCAGCGTAACATCTGTATCAACGGCATTTGTCCAGCCGTTGGGAATATCCAGCACCGTAAGTCTTTTTATGCCCACATTATTCACATAAAAAGCAGGGTTTCTTTCGGTTATATCAAAGTCCGAACAGTTATATGTTTTCGGCTTTGTGATACTTTTCAAAAGGTCACGCTGTTTAATATCAAGTACCTCGTCTGTACTCGAATAGGTTACTCCGTATCTTCCTGCAATGTTTACTTTCAGAAAGTGTGTTGCAAATACAGCCTGACGATTCTCACCGTTATCCGCACCGAAAATACGCTCCTCCGTTTCGGGATAGCTCACCTTATTTTCCTTGTGATTCTTGAAATAGTCTATCGAATTTGCGGTATAGCCGAAATTATAGTAGAATTCATTACGGCTTGTCCCAAGCTCCGAACATATTTCCTCGGCTGTTGTATTGTTATTCTCTGCCCATATCTCAAGGAGCTTGTCGGGATTGAGCCTTATGAGGTAAACGGCTGCTCCGTCTATCTCCTTATTTATATTGATACTGTCGGAGTAGTATATTTCCCACATTTCGGGTGCAAGCAGTCCGTCTTTTTCAAGTCCTATGGCTCTTGCGTAATACTGATAGTCTGTAAGGTCGGTAAACTCATCTTCATCAAATATTTCTTCCGCAAACCACTGTCTGACTGCATTAAGTTCTCTTTCCTCTCCTGTAAGACCTTCATCATCATTGGCAGCAGCGGTACAGCCTGTAAGCATCAATGCTCCGCACATAGCAAGTGCTATAAGTTTATTCAGCTTCATTTTACTATCCCTTTCATTTGCTGTTTTTCATTCAGCGTTTTTCACTGATTCCATTATATCAGATCGGAGTTTGCTCACACTATGAACAAACTCATCAAAAACAGTGGGACGAATTAATCTGAAATAACTCTAAATTCACTTAAATGTACTTAAATGCAGTTCATAGACACAAAAACTTAACAGTTTGTTTGATATTTGCCGTGCTTAAACATTTTGTAAATTAAATATGAATATTTATAGTTTGCGTTTGGATAAAAAAATAGGACTTATGCTGTTACACATAAATCCTTATAATATCTATTCTTTTGTATGGTAAGTAAAATGTTCCAGTGGAACATCATATCTTAATTCATTTACCTACAACACCTCCATAGTGTACAATGTTGCTTGCAAATTTTACTCGTTACTTGATTATTTTTGTTTGTAAGTTGCCCAGCCTTTTATACACATAAACGAAAAATCTCCCGTATCATCTACGGGAGATTTTTACAATTAACTTTTATCAGTACAAATATTTAATACTATCTGCCCATACATTTACTGTTTCTGATATGTCCTTAAAATGTATTTCGTAACATTCTACATTACGATTATCTCCAAAGTTATACCGTATGTACTCTATAACTCTGCCATTAAGCAGCGGGATATTATCTACATTACGAACATTACCAAACATAACGCTGGCAGCTTCTTTGTTCTGATACCTGCAAAGAATTTCAAATTCGTCAGAGGATTGATGCCATTTATAGTTTTTAATGTGCATTTCCAAAAATTCAAAATCATTATTACCAAATAACATCAGATACCTCCTGATTATCATTATTTCTGTCTGCGTTTTCTGTACACTACTACCGCTGTTGAGATTACAGCTAAGGTTGCAAAGCTAACTGCTACTACAATAGGAGCAGATCCGTTCTTGCTGTCAAAATTGAATATTTCGGAGTTATCCTCGATACCTGAGCCGGATGCAACATCATCAAAAGTTCCAAGAACTTCATCATCAATTACTACTGCCCAATCAGAAGCGTGAGTAAACATAAGCTCTGCTTTGCCATTCTGAATTTCGTCAAAGTCAACAATAACAAGCTCATCGCCCTTTTCGTAATACCAGAACAGATTTGCATAAAGTCCGTTGTTTTTCTTGCCGAGGTCAACTGTGAGAACTGCTGTAAATCCAAAATCGCCGTTATGCTCAAGTGAAAGCTGAATTGTGTAGCTCTCACCTGTTATGCTATTGATAACATCAACAGGAATATTCTTTGTTCCCTTTTTAACCCCCATATCAACGTTCTTCGGATTGGTTACATCAAGTCCATTGATTGTCCAACTAAAACCGTTATCCATTTCAAGCACAAGATAAATATTTCTATCTTTCATTTCCTTTGTAATATACTTTGGAAGTTCAGTTGTGCCATTCATATCAACAACGATTGTATCTCCATCCGATGCGTTCTTAATTGCGTCAAGAATTGCATCCCAACCTGTTTTTCCGTTATCACCCTTAATCTGTGGCTCATCGTCATCAGGAGTGATTGGTGTTGGGGTAGGTGTAGGAGTTGGAGTTGGATTTGGTGTCGGAACATATCCGCCGCTTTCCTGCTTTGTATATGTTACAGAAGATACCTTACTATCAGCCATACCATCCTTAACAGCTATTGCTTTTATAGTAGTTGTTGAAGTAACAGTAATTGTGCCTGTGTACTTCTTGCTTGATGTTGTAGGAGTGCTGCCATCCGTTGTATAGTAAATTATTGCACCGTCAGTAGCAGTTGTTATTGTAACATTGATAGAGCCATTGAACGATGTACTTGCAGGACTGAAAACAGGAGCCGCTACTGTTCCTATAACCGGAATTGCTTCCTCATCAGTATAGAAACAAGTTGAGCAAGTGCGTATTTTCTTTCCTTCGGTTGTGGTTGTAGGCTCTGTTTCTGTCTGCCAATCACCGAATGTGTGAGCTGCTGTATCCATTTTCTCCTCACAGCCTACACACTTATGCCAGTGATTTGTTTCATCGGAAAGCCATTTGCTTGTGTCTGCTGTATGTTTGATATGACCTGTTGCAGGTGCAATTACATATCCGCAGATTATACAAGTTTCTGCTGTATCCTCTGTTGCTTCACCACTTGATGTATGTACCTCAAAATCAAGCTTTCCGCAGCCGCAAGCGTGCCAGTGTCCTGTTCCGTCCTTGCTCCATACTGTTTCCTTGTCAGCGTGATTATTGCTGTTGATTTCGCCGTAAGCCTGCTGACAAGTTGTACATACTGCCTTATTTGTGCAGGTAGCTGTACCGCCTGTGCAAGCTCCCTTGTCAAGGTCAGCTCCACAAGCACACTCGTGCCAATGGTTAGTTCCGTCAGAAGTCCAAGTCGGTGAAACATCTGCGTGATTTGAAATATCTGTTGTTCCGTGTTCATTTCGGCAAACATCACAAATTGCCGCTGTCATACAAGTTGCTGTACCACCACTGCACTGTGCGGTATCAACCTTTGCACCGCAAGCACATTCGTGATAATGATTTGTTCCGTCAGAACTCCAAGCTGTTGATACATTGTTTGCGTGGTTTGAAGTATCAACCGTACCGTGTTCTTTGCCGCACGCTTCACATTTTGCCTTGTTCTTACAATCTGCTGTGCCGCCGCTGTGAGTTGTCTTATCAATATCAGCTCCGCAAGCACACTCGTGCCAATGATATTCGCTGTCGGAACTCCAAGCTGCTGATACATTATTTGCGTGGTTGTTAGTATCAACATCGCCGTGAGCTATTCCACAAGTTTCACAAATTGCTGCTGTCATACAAGTTGCTGTACCTCCTGTGCAAACTCCCTTGTCAAGGTCAGCTCCGCAGCCGTTACATTCGTGCCAATGGTAGCCGTTTTCTGTTGTCCAAGCAGTTGAAACATTGTATGCGTGATTTGAGCTGTCAAATTCGCCATATACTGTGTTACAGATACCGCAAGAAGCCTTTGAGTTACAAGTTGCTGTGCCACCGCTGTGAGTTGTCTTATCAATATCAGCTCCGCAGTCCAAACATTCATACCAATGTGAATCTGCGTCACTCATAAGTGTTTTGTTTTCGTGGATACAGCTTGTAACTGTTACCGTTGTTGTACCGTAACCTGCAGCATAGTTTCCACTTGCCATTGTAGTTGCGATGATTGTAATAACTGTACCTTCAGACGTTTCTTCAGGAATTACAAATGAGCCTGTGAATGACTGTGTAACACCGTTTATGCTGTATGTAAGCTCTGCTGTCGGAGTGTCGAAAAGACTTGCATTGTTAGGGTTTGTTACTATTGCTGTTGCACTTATCGGCTTTCCTGCAATGTCTGCCGCAGGAGTTGCATTTACAACTACTGTTGGTGTTGCAGGGGTTACATTTACCATAACAGTTCTTGTGATTGTATGTGTAAGTGCATTGTAACCCATTACTGTAGAATAATCATAGTTGTTATCGTCTGTTACTGTCATTACCGCATTGTATCCGCTGTTCATAACAGTTGGAATTTCTGTTCCGTTTTCCCAAGACCAAGCAGAATCGCTTAATGCTGAAGCGGAAAGTGTCTGACCATATTCAATAGCTGTTGCTGTTGGCTCTGTTATTGCAGGAGCAACACCCTTACCGATTGAAACTGTAATCGGATCAAATATTTTATCGTTATGATTGCTGTCACCAATAATCTTGTAGTAAACTGTGTAATCGCCAACTGCTGTTCCTGTTGGAACTGTGCTTGTGTATGTTACATTATTAGTGCTGTACTGAATTTCGCCATCTGCTGTTGTACCTGCTGTAATGAGCGCCTGTGCTTCGCCTGTGTAGCCAAGTCCTGTTATAGCGACAGGCGTTGTTGTGAGAACAGGTTCAGCCTTTGCGATTGTTACGGAGATAGGCTCATCGCAAGTTATGTCATTGTAGTTTGGTTCGTCACCCTCTACCATCCAATATACACTGTATGTATAAGCATTTGCAGCTGTAGGAATAGTTGTTATGTAGTTTACTCCGTCAAGGCTGTATTTCATTGTACCGCCTGTTGCTGTGCCCGCTGTAACGAGTGCCTTTTCATTACCATCATAAACAAGGTCTGCAACTGCTGTTGGTGCTGTATATGTGGGGGCAATTCCATTGATTGTAAATGTTCCTACAAGAAGGTTCAAAACTGCGTTGTAGTTAGTGCTCGCCTCAACATCAATGAAAACTTCATAAGTTCCTGCGGCTACAGGCTCTCCAGAATACCTGACAGTAATTGCACCCATACCATCCTTATCGGTTGTAACGGTTGCAGACTTTACATTTCCGTCATAGTCAAGGTCTGTCGGTGCGGTGTATGCAAACATTTCCGCTGTCGGAGTTGCCCTGCTGATAGACCAAGTAACATTTGAAATTGTACCTGTGCAGTTACCCTTACCTGTGATTATTGCTGTATAGCTGCCTGCATTTGTCTGTGCGGTAACTGTTACATCATAATCATCATCAGCAAGTGTTGTATTGCCAAGTGTAACTATGAATGTAGGTGTCTGTACTGTGCCGTCATAGGTGAGTGTACCGTTCTGAACAGCTGTTGCAGCGGAAATATCAACACCGTTGATTGTAAATGTACCCTCAACAAAAGTAATGTCATAGTTCGGGTTGTTCTCGTTTGTGAGAGTACCCTGTGTTATTACATAAGTTCCTACATTTTCACCTGTTTCACGGGAAAGTGTACCTGTGAGAGTGTCACCATTTACCAGTCCCTCTGCTGTGTAAGTAAGTGCTGTATCATTTCCTCCATAGGTCTTGCTTGCGTTATCTGCTGTAACTGTGACAGCCTTGCGAGCTATTGATACCTCAATACTTGCAGGTGTGGTATCATTATAATTTTCATCACCGACTACCTTATACCATACTGTGTAGGTCTTGGCGTCTGTTCCTGTGGGGATTATAGGTGAATAGTTTGTGCCATCAAGGCTATACTGCATTTCACCGCCTGTTGCTGCACCTGAATTTATAAGGCTCTGTGCAGTACCGTTATATTCAAGGTCAGCAATAGGTGTCGGAGCTTCTGTAACTTCAGTACCTACCTTATTTACCGTTACAGCAACTAATACTGAAAGCTTATGTGTATCTGCTGTGTATGTATATCCCTCAAGCTGTGAATAATCGTAATTATTATCGTCAGTAAGGGTTTTTACAGCCGCAAAACCTGTGTTGTTTACAGGTGGCGTTGTATCAGGTGTTACCCATTCCCAACCTTCTGTCAAAACGGATTCAGAAAGCTTTTGCCCATAGGTAATAGATGTAGCAGTTGGAGCTGTTACTGTTGGAATTGCCTTTTGGATAGACCATTCCACATTTTGTATTGAACCCGTATAATTACCCGTGAATATTATTGTTGCTGTATAGTCACCTGCATTTGTCTGTGCGGTAACTGTTACATCATAATCATCAGCAGCAAGTGTTGTATTGCCGAGTGTAACTATGAATGTAGGTGTCTGTTCTGTTCCGTCATAAGTAAGTGTGCCATTCTGAACGGCTGTTGCAGCGGAAATATCAACACCGTTGATTGTAAATGTACCCTCTACAAAAGTAATGTCATAGTTCGGATTATTCTCATTTGTGAGAGTACCCTGTGTTATTGCATAAGTTCCTACATCTTCTCCCTCTGCACGAACAAGTGTGCCTGTGAGAGTTTCGCCGTTTACAAGAGTGCCGTCGGTTATTGTGTAGGTTAATTCGTTATCATCCTCACCGTAGGTCTTGCTCTTGTTATCCGCTGTAACTGTGATAGCCTTCTCATCAATCGTAAACTCAACACTTGCAGTTACTTCTGTGCTGTCCGCATTTGTAAGAGTAAGATTTGCAGTATATGTTCCTGCGTTTACAGCCTCGGTGACAACAACATCATCGTTGTTCTTATATACAATTGATGAACTGTAATCGGTTGTATCAACATTATTTGTAACAGTTGCCGTTACCGCTGTGCCGTCATAGGTCTTACCACTTGCAGAAATTACGATTGTATTTGTTCCTGTTGCAGGACAATCAGCAGCACCACATTCCGCTGTGATTGTATTGTTGCTTGCGGTATATGTCCATTCGTGTGTATGCAAATTAGCACCACATACATCACAAACATTATCAACAGGATTTTCATCTGTATGCGGTTCATTCTCATTTACATTGCTGTATCCAGCTGGTGTTTCTCCATTGCACTTGCATACAGAATATACTATACCGTGAGTATCATTAAGGACTGGATAAGAATCTTTATTATTATCATCAGACAAATTCTGATACCAACTCTGTGTGCCATCTGTCTTGCCGCCGTTTAAGAGATATGCAACCTTACCGCTTGCAAAAGCAGTATCTTCTTCTAATGCACAATCTGTAATGGTTGCATTTCCACTCTGCGTACTTACTACTCGTGTATCATCGGTATAGCAATTTGAAACAGTACCACCAGATGTATTATCATCCTTCTGACAGTCACCAACTACGCCGCCCCAGCGGGTGCCATATCCCGAAACACTACCATTAAGTGCATAGCAGTTGCTGATTGTACCGCCATAAGTACATCCTGCAATACCACCTGCAATATTGCTA
>JAFULX010000094.1 GCA_017483065.1 Clostridia bacterium
AAAGTAATCAGTTGGCGGCATATATGTATATTTTTATTATTGTCTGGATGATAAGAGGCTTGACAGAGTCTATATTCTCATACACACATTATGTTTTCTGGCTGGCATTCATTGTAATAGAAATGGTTGAAGTAGAAGCTACGCAAAAAAGTGTACCTTTATTGGAGAAAAAATATGAAAAGCAAATACAATAATACCGTAATGAACACAGCAATGCTGTATCTGATGAATATAGCAAAGATGGTGTTTCCGCTGATAACGCTGCCGTACCTGACAAGAGTTTTATCGGTTGACTGTTACGGAGTGGTAGCATATGTCAAGGTGATGGTCGGATATGCGCAGATTATAATTGATTTTGGTTTTATACTTTCAGCTGTAAAGGAAATAGTTGAGGCAAATAACGATAAAGGAAAAATATCGCAGATTATCGGTGATACGGTTATTTCAAAGCTGATGCTGTCCGCTGTTGCTGTGGGCGGTATAATCCTTATATGCAGTAAGGTTGAAATCCTTGAGGGAAATATGACCTTTACCTGCCTGTCATTATGTGTTCCTGTTTTATCCTGTTTTTTAATGGATTTTCTGTTTCGGGGCATAGAGAAAATGCACATTATTACAATAATATATGTGTTTATGAAAACGGTGTCGACCCTGTTTACTTTGTTCGCAGTAAAGGGTGACGGTGATATTTTACTAATTCCGCTGTTCGATATGCTAAGTTCAGTTCTGGCTGTGATATTAACGTGGATTATAGTAAAACATATTGGCTTTTCCTTAAGATTTACAAGCTTTAGAAACTGTATAAATAAAATTAAAGCATCGTTCGGGTATTTTGCTAATTCTATGGCAAGCTCGGCATTCGGTGCCTTGAATACCGTAATTATGGGAATATTTATGAAGGATACACAGCAAATTGCATTCTGGAGTGTGTGTATGCAGGTTGTCGGTGCGATACAGAATATGTACACGCCTATAAGCAACGGCATATATCCATATATGATAAAAACAAAGTAGTTTAAATTTATCAAAAGAATACTGTTGATATTTACTCCGCTGATATGCTTGGGTACGGTTATATGCTATATTTTTGCACCTTTTATACTAAATGTAGTTGCGGGAGAAAAATACATAGAAGCCGCATATGTTTTCAGGTGGCTCTTGCCTGTGATTATAATGAGCTTTCCAGTTGCAATATTGGGCTGGCCTGCCTTGGGTGCGATTGGTAAGGTTAAGGAAACCACCAAAAGTACGCTGTGGGGTGCTTTGGTGCAAATATTGGGATTGCTTCTTTTTGCAGTAACAAATCAATTCACTATTATCAATATTGCAATGCTGAGGAATTTATCGGAATTTGCGATGCTGTTTACAAGAGGTATGTATTTGTACAGGTACAGAGATTGTTTCAACAAACACAGGGAGGGAGATATATGAGTACGGACTTTCAGGACGTAATATATCTTTTCTCCTGTGCGGCTTTGGGGAAAACTGCTAAGATAAACCATAAAATAAATCTCGGAGAAATATATAAGATATCCAACGCTCAGGGGATATGGCAGACGGTATTTCTTTCAATCGAACAGCTGTATGAAAGTAAGCAAATAGATATTGATGCTGATTTATACAACAGCTGGAAGCAAAGCTTTATGAAAAGAGCTGTTTTACAGCTTCAAAGACGTGATGTAATAAATAATGTTCTTACAGAGCTTGAAAAAAACGGAATTAAGGCATATATTCTCAAGGGCGATGCTGTGGCACGGTATTATGCAGAGCCGCTTGGCAGAGTGAGCAGCGACACCGATGTTTATGTGGGAAAAGCTGCAATTGACAGTGCGGAAAAAATTTTACGGCAATGCGGCTTTGAGGTGTACGCACGTTCTCCGATGGAACACGCTACAAACTGTGTGCACCCTGTTATCGGTAGCGTTGATTTACACCTGACCTTTCACGATGATTGCTTTGAAGAAAAGTATTTCTGCAATTATACCGATATTACGGAAGAAAGAATTAAATATACAACGAGCGAGGGGTATGAGTATTATTCGCTTGGGGTAAATGATAATGCGGTTTTTTTGTTCCTGCACTTGGTAAAGCATTTTCTGTCGTGTGGCACGGGCATCAGGCAAATAGTGGATTTTTTGCTTTTTTGGAAGAATAATAAGGAAGCTATCAATATTATGCGGTTTAAAAAAATGCTTTCTGATTTAAACTTCAATGAAATATTCTCGGCGTGCGTTTACATTGCGTTAAATTATTTGCAGTTTGAAAAAGCGGATTTTGCGGATTTTGAAATTAACGCTGATAATTTCTTTGTTGACTGGCTTTTGATGGACATAGAGCAGGGGGGAGTATTCGGGAATTTGGAACAGCGAAAGCTCACAATTCATTATTTGTTTGGCAGCAGAGCAAGGGTTTTTGCTGAGAAAAACAGCAGATTACGGTACATAAAGCTGTACATTAAATCATTCGGGTATGATTTTTTGTCAAAGAAATACCCTTATGCTGCAAAACATAAATTTTTATTGCCGATTGCGTATATCAATAGATTTGCAGACCTGATAGCTTCTGCTTTCAGAATTATGAGTACGGTGAAAAAAGCAACAATTGAAAATGATGAATTTAAAAATATTAAAAACAGAATGAGTATCATAAATAAGGTATGTCAAAAGTAAGGATATTAACTTTCTATTGCAATGTAAAATTCTGTGTGTTATAATAGCTCTTGACGAAAGGGGTGTATTATGGTGACAGTTTTTGAAAATGCTGAGTGGATATGGAATGATAAAGCCTTTACGGAAAATGAGTATGCGGAGTTTCTGACGCCGTTCATATGGACAGGCAAAAATACAAGCATCAACATTTCTGTCTGCGGCGACTATACGCTCTTTGTGAACGGCAGGTATGTCGCTTCTAATCAGTATGCGGATTTTGAACATTATAAGGTTTACGATACCATAGAAATCACCGAATACCTTCAAGACGGCAGTAATACCGTTGCAATACTCGTCTGGTATTTCGGTAAATCAGGTATGCGTTATCTGACACCGAATGCAGGGGTTATATTTGAAATTTTTGACGGTGACGGTGTTTTGTGCCAAAGCAATACCGAGACCCTTTCACGAAAAAGCAAGGCTTATATGAGCGGAGAAGTCAAAAAAATAACTCCTCAGCTTGGCTTTAGCTATACATACGATGCAACAAAAGAGGATAGTTGGCTCTGCGGAAGCACGGACGGTTTTTCTGCGTCGGTGATAATTCAGGATAAACAGGAATTTTACGGCCGTCCGATTATTAAGCACAAATTTTGTGATTTGAAAAAGGGCGAAATAATTTCGAGAGAGAAAAATCGATACCTTATAGATTTATCAGAGGAAACGGTGGGTGCATTTTCCTTTTCGTTTATGTCGGATAGTAGGCAGAAGATAAATATTTCGTACGGAGAATGCTTGAAGGACGGTCATATTAAAAGAATAATCGGCAACCGAGATTTCAGCTTTGACTATATCGCCCAAAAAGGACAGAATACATATACAAATTATATGCTGAGAATTGCAGGCAGATATATTGAGATAGAGTATGAGGAAGATATTCAGCTTGAATACGCAGGTATTCTTCCGCAGGTGTATCCTATAAAAGAAATTAAGCCTTGCTTGGAAAATCCGCTTGATATGAGGATTTATGAAATTTGCATAAATACGCTGAAGCTTTGTATGATGGAGCATTATGTTGACTGCCCGTGGCGTGAGCAAGGCTTGTATGCCTACGACAGCCGTAATCAGATTTTGTCGGGGTATTATGCCTTTGAAGGCGGCAATGCCGACTATGCAAAAGCAAATCTGTATCTGATGAGCAAGGACAGACGTGATGACAAGCTATTATCAATTTGTTTTCCGAGCGGTGAAGATTTGACAATTCCCGCATTTTCTATGTATTATATTTTGGCGGTACAGGAATACCTTGAGTATAGCGGTGATTTAGCTTTTGCAGAAACGGTTTTTGACAAGCTGACATCTTTGATTGAAGCTATTTGTGCAAATATGTCCGATGGGCTTGTTTGCGGATTTTCGGGTGAAAATCACTGGAATTTCTATGATTGGTCACCTTATGCGGAAGGAAATTTGATGTGTGACGACGGCAAAAAGCCCGATTTTATGATTAACTGCGTTTTTCTTCTGGGACTTAAAGCGTATGACGAGATATGTAAAAAGCTTTCTAAAGTCAATGGGTATAGCGGACTTTTTGGAAGTATAACAGAAAAGCTCAGGGAACACTATCAGAATAAGGAAACAGGAATGTTCTTTACATCTGATATAACGGAGGAGGCAACAGAGCTTGCAAACAGCTTTGCTGTAATTTTGGATATAGCTGACAAAAAACAGGCAGAGATAATCTGCGAAAAGCTTGCACACGGAGAGCTTGCAGAATGCAGCCTCAGTATGAAACCCTTCAAATATGACGCTATGATTAAAGTGAACAAGGAAAAATACAAGCCGTTCATATTGCAGGAGATAAGGGAAACATATAAGAAAATGCTTGATTTCGGCTCAACAACCGTCTGGGAAACAATTGAAGGTGAATCAGCCTTTGACGATGCAGGAAGTTTGTGTCACGGGTGGAGTGCGATACCGATATATTACTATAACATACTGTAACAAAAAATAGTTCAAATGTAATACCTTTGAACTATTTTTTTGTCAGAACGATATGGTCAGATTGTCCTCGTGGTAGACATACATACCGTCGTCAGTTTTGGTGACGGTAAGCATATACTTGTTTGTACCGTCAGTGATGATGGTATAATATCCGTCACCCGTATTGGTGATTGCACTGCAAGTTGCACCAGGGTGATTGGTTTCAAGATAATGCGATACTGCGGTATGCACGTCCTTAAATTTTAGACGGTTGTAAACTCCGTGTCCCTTTATAATCCTGTACGCTGCCGCAACGGCAACGCCTGAAAGCGCAGCGATTATGGGTAGCTTCTTCCTCATAATATTCCTCCTCCTGATGATATATGTTATAAACTTCTCTCTTGGGCATACCTCGGTCGGTGGCACACTGCTTTATAGCGTCCTTTTTATCAATGCCGTCTGCAATATATTTATCTATATGCTCTGTAACCGACAGAGTTTCCCACCATTTTTCTTCTGTTTCGATTGTTTCCGATGCACCCTCAATTACGAGAACATACTCACCTCTTGGGGCATTTTCCTCGTAAAAAGCTACCGCCTCGGAAAGCGTGAATCGCAGAATTTCCTCGTGCAGTTTGGTAAGCTCACGGGCAAGTGCAATTCTTCTGTCACCGCCGAATACGTCTTTCATATCGGTAAGGGTATTCTTCAGCTTGTGTGGTGCTTCATAAAAAATCAGCGTTCGGGTATCATTTTTAACAGAATTGAGATGCTCTTTTCTGTGTCGGTTATTGACCGACAAAAAGCCTTCAAAGCTAAAACGGCTCGTCGGAAGTCCCGAGAGTATCAGTGCATTTATCCCTGCAACGGGACCTGGGAGGGAGGTGACGTTAATATTTTGCTCAATACAAAGTTTTACCAAATCTTCACCGGGGTCGGAAATTGCGGGAGTACCTGCGTCGGATACGAGTGCAATATTCTTACCTTCTTCTAAAAGTGCTGTAATGTACGCACCCTTTTCCTTTTTATTATGCTCGTGATAGCTGGTGAGCGGCTTATGTATGCCGAAATGATTTAAAAGCTGTAGGGTGCGTCTTGTGTCCTCGCAGGCAATCAAATCTACCTCTGAAAAAATTTCAAGACATCTTGCGGAAAGGTCGCCGAGATTTCCTATCGGTGTCGCACAAAGATATAAAGTACCGCTCATTTTGTCAGCTCCTTCCGTAAATTGCTTTCAGCTCGTCCGTTTCGCTGCCGTCCTCGTTATAAAGTACCAGAGGGGGCAGAATTTTCAACTCACTTCCGCCGTGCCAAAGTCCGTCAATCAGTATAAGTGTCGGCTCTTTTCCTGCTTTGGGTAAAACAAGCCTGAGCCTTTTCGGCTCGATTGAGTATTTTCGCATAAGCTCCATAATATCGGCAAGCCGTGACGGACGGTGTACCATACAAAAATGTCCGCCGACACAGAGCATTGCCTCTGCCGCCTTTATTACATCCTCTAAGGTACAGGCTATTTCGTGCCTTGCTATATGCTTTGAAAAATCGTCGCATTTTATACCGCTTCCGCATTTCATATATGGCGGATTGCAGGTAACGAGATTAAAGCTGCGTTTGGGAAAATGCGATGTAATATTCTTCAAATCACCGCAAACAAGCTCGACACGGCTGTTAAGTAAATTTTTTTCAATACTGCGGCAGGACATTTCATAAATATCCTCCTGAATTTCAAGACCGACAATTCTCTCGGCATTGCTCTTTTGTGAAAGCAAAATCGGAACGATACCGCTTCCTGTGCAAAGGTCAAGCGTGCATTTTGAATGAATATCCTTTGCAAAGTCCGCCAAAAGCACTGCGTCAGTTCCAAACCGAAAACCGTTTTTCTTCTGAATAAGCACAAGCGAGCCTATTCCAAGTTCCTCAAGAGTTTCGTCAGCCTTAATCATTTGCTGCATTGTCGATAACAGCAAAGCTGATTTCGCCTGCTGCGGCAACAGAACCGTCAACCGTAGCCTTAACATTAGCCTTGCCCATACCGTGACGGTAGGTTATAAGCTCGGCTTCAAGAGTCAATGTGTCGCCAGGGACTACCTGACGGCGGAATTTCATATTACTGATACCTGTGAAAACGCCGAGCTTACCTTTGTTTTCGGGAAGTGACAGAAGCATAACAGCACCCACCTGTGCAAGACTTTCTACAATCAAAACGCCTGGCATAATCGGGTTACCGGGGAAATGACCCTGAAAAAACGGCTCATTTACCGTTACATTTTTTATTCCGACAGCTCTTTTGCCCTCCTCAAGCTCGGTTAACTTATCAACCAAAAGGAAGGGATAGCGGTGGGGAAGAATTTTCTGAATTTCAATATTGTTTAGCATTGTTATAATCTCCTTTTTAACCGTGGTACACGGTGAATAATTCTTTAGAAATACGCTCCATATTTTCCGTTGCAGCCGCTAAGCCACGGATTACCGCATATTCACTCTCTGGTGCAAGGAAGAGCTTAAGCTCTGTATCGATATGTAATCTCTTGACTAAGCCGTACATATTTGCACCTGCTCCCGTCAGGAGTATTCCGTCCTCTAAAATATCGCCCAAAAGCTCGGACGGAACAGCGTCAACAGCATTCTTGAGTGCCTCTGCGACCTCATTTACGGTAGGCATAAGAGCGTCACGAAGCTCTTCGCAGGATACTGAAATTTCCGCAGGCAAGCCTGTTTTCAGGTCAAGTCCCTTTACAGTTGTGCGGTCATTGCTTTCTTTCGGGAAAACACAGCCGACCTCTTTTTTGCAGTGTTCTGCTGTAAGATAGCCAATTGAAAGTGAGTGATAATCACGAAAATGTGCCGTAACAGCTTCGGTGAATGCCGCACCTGCGGTTTTTGAAGAGCTTACGGAAGCGAGCTGTCCCACCGAAACTGATGCGAAATCACAGCAACCGCCGCCGATATCGGCTATCATCAGACCTCGTGGGAGCATAACATCGCATTTTGCACCGATTGCAGCAGCTATGGGTGCTGACATTATGTAAACACTCCTTGCCCCTGCTATAACGGCTGCGTCACGCAACGCACGTCTTTCAACATCGGTTGCACCGCACGGTAATGCCATAAATATGCGAGGCTTTATGATAGTTTTCGGACAAACACGTCTTAAAAGTGCTTTCAACAGTTCCTCCGCAAGAGTACAATCACAGATTACGCCGCCTGCAAGCGGAAAAATTGCAGTAACCGACGCAGGTGTTCTGCCGAGCATAGCCTCTGCGTCCGCACCTGCTGCAATAACCTCGCCGCATATGCTGTCAAAGGCAATAACCGACGGCTCGTCAAGTACAAGACCTCTGCCTTTAATGTAAATTCTTGTATTGCTTGTGCCGAAATCTATTGCAATGTCGTTGGATAGTACATTAAAATCCATTACAAATCTCCTTTTCTGTTATATTCCGAGAATACTGCGTGCGTTTAATTCGGTAATTTTCTTTATTTCGCTGCTGTCAAGTCCGAGAGAGCAAAGCTCTGCGTACACCTTTTCCTGAGAGTACCACGGCCAATCAGAGCCGAATAACACCTTGTCCGCACCGTGTGCTTTTATCATAGCGAGTGCGTCGGATTTATCCATTAAATGCAGAGAAAAGCAGGTATCAAGCATAATAGGCGTGCCTATCAGATGCTTTTGCACCTCGTCCCACATTTTCCAGCCACCCATATGAGCCGCAATTATGTATTTTCCCGAAACATAGCCAAGAACGTTTTTCAGCCGCTCGGGAGTGCAGTGCAGCGGGGGAGGACAACCGTGGTCACAGCCTGAATGGAGTGTGGTATATAGTCCCAGCTCCTCACATTTTTTTAGAATTTTCAGCGATTTGTCGCTGTCAATGTAAAAGGACTGATATTCGGGGTGAAGCTTTATGCCTTTTAAACCAAGCTCTGCGATATGCTCTAAAATTCCGTCAAGGTCGTCATTGTCGGGGTGAAGACTGCCGAAGGAATATATACCGTTTTTGCCGTTGATAAGAGCGGCAAAATTATTGATATTTTCCGTCTGTCTGGGTGCGGTCGCAATTGGCAGTACCACCGAAGCGTCAATACCCTCACGCTTCATATTTTCAATAAGTCCGTCTACGTTACCCGTACCGAAGGCGTGATATTCGTATCCGCCGAATTTTACGATATTTTCCTCAAGAATTTTTATTGTACGCTCGTAAATCCTGTCAGGAAATGCGTGTGTGTGAAAATCAATTACCATATTACTAACCACCAAAGAAACATATACGTATATTTTATAACATTTTCCGCCTAAAATCAATAGAAAAAACTTAATTTATTGAAAAATCCTGTCCTTTTCTCGGTTGACTTTTTGAAGGGATAATGTTAGAATATAAATTGGAATTTATTCGGAAAGGGATTTCGTATGAGAATTTTACTATGTATTTTACTTACCTTTGCTATGATGCTGTCAGGCTGTTCGAGGCAGGCAGATACAGACAGCGATATGCTGAGCGTGGTTTGTACAAGCTTTCCGTCCTATGATTTTGCGAAAAATATTGCAGGGGAGAAAGCCGAGGTTAAGCTTCTTGTTCCAGTAGGAACAGATACACAATCCTATGACCCGACACCAACGGATATGATTGCAATTGACAATGCCGACCTTTTTGTTGCAGGTGGCGGCGAGTCGGACGAGTGGGCAAGAGAGCTTCTGGCCACTCTCGATAACGGACCTGACACAACTCTTTATATGACTGAGCTTGTACCGACAATTTCAATCGAAGATGACGGACACGGTCATCATATTGACGAGCATATATGGACATCGCCAGTGAATGCTGTTGAAATCAGCAGGGCGATAGCTGATACACTTTCTGCTGCGAACGTTGAGAATGCAGAGTATTACGCAGCCAATTTTGAAAATTATGCCGAAAAGATCTCAGTGCTTGACGGTTTATTCCGTGATGCGGTTTCTTCAGGAGTAAGGAATACCGTTGTTTTTGGTGACCGCTTTCCGTTTTTATACCTTGCCGAGGAGTACGGACTTGACTATGCGGCAGCATTTTCCGGCTGCAGTGAGCTGACAGAGCCTGCTGCAAAAACCGTTTCCGAGCTTATAGAAAAAGTGCGTTCGGAAAATATTCCTGTTGTATTCTATGTGGAATTTTCCAACGGCAAAATCTGTGACGCTATTTGTGCCGAAACGGGTGCAAAATCTATGCTTATGCACTCTGTGCATAATCTTACCAAGTCTGAGTTTGAGTCGGGTGCTGATTATATCAGTATAATGACCGAAAATGCAAAGGCTTTGAAGGAGGCACTCGGCTGATGGCACAGATTGATGTTAAAAACGTAACCCTTGCATATGAAAGCCTTACCGTTACGGAAAATTTGAGCTTTTCGGTAAACGAGGGTGAATATCTTTGTATTGTAGGAGAGAACGGCTCGGGTAAAAGTACGCTTGTAAAAGCAATTCTGTCATTAAAAAGCGTAAAAAGCGGTGAGATAGTATTTTCTGACGGACTTGCCGCAAACCAGATAGGATACCTCCCGCAGCATTCTGCACAAAAAGCGGATTTTCCTGCAACGGTGTATGATGTTGTTCGGTCGGGACAAATAGGCTCGGGGCGTCTTTTTATATCCAAAAAGGATAAGGCGGATATATTTGAAAATATGGAGCTTTTAGGGATAGCTGAGCTTGCGAAAAGAAGCTTTGCCGAGCTTTCAGGAGGACAAAAGCAGAAGGTGCTGCTTGCCCGTGCACTTTGTGCGACAAAAAAGCTGATATTGCTCGACGAGCCGACGGCGTCACTTGACCCCGACGCTGCCGAGGAGCTTTACCGCCTGATTGAACGGATAAACAAGGAGCGCAGGATTACCGTTATAATGGTAACTCACGATATGCACTCGGTAGACTATGCCACTCACGTTCTGCATATGGGAAAAGACAACATCTTTACCACACGTGACGGATATGTAAGACGTTTTGGTTAAGGAAAGGAGTGGTTTAAATGCTCGGAATGTTTTCCTACGGTTTCATTTTGAGAGCGGCGGTTGTCGGCACGCTTGTTTCGCTGTGTGCGTCACTTCTTGGCGTGTGTCTGGTACAAAAACGCTTTTCAATGATAGGTGACGGACTCTCGCACGTAGGCTTCGGTGCACTCGCTGTTGCAGCAGCTTTGGGGCTTGCACCGCTAAAGGTTGCGGTCCCTGTTGTAATAGTTGCCGCAGTAATACTTTTAAGGTTTTCGGAAAACGGAAAAATCAAGGGCGATGCCTCTATTGCGGTATTTTCCACAGGTGCACTTGCAATAGGCGTTATGGCGGTATCGCTGTCGGACGGACTTAATACCGATTTGTATAATTATATGTTCGGCAGTATTCTTGCAATGAGCAATTCCGATGTTTTGTGGAGTATTATACTCGCTGTGCTTGTAATCCTGACCTTTGTACTGTTTTACAATCGGATTTTCTCAGTTATATTTGATGAGGAGTTTGCAAAGGCTACGGGCATAAAAACTTCGAGATACAATATGCTCATTGCAATACTTACGGCGGTTACCGTTGTTCTCGGTATGCGTATGATGGGAACAATGCTGATTTCAGGACTTATAATATTCCCTGCACTTACAGCAAAGCAGATTTTTAAAGGCTTTCGGGGCGTGATAATTTGCTCTGCTGCGGTGTCGGTTTTCTGTTTTCTTGCAGGACTTACAGCGTCCTTTTATCTGTCGACACCAACGGGAGCAAGTATAGTTATAGTAAATATAATTGTATTCCTGATTTTCGGCGGTGCTTCAATTTTGCGAGGAAGACTTTCCTGACAAAAAACCACCAAGCGGTGGTTTTTGTCAAATACTCACTTTTTCTCTCTTGTCACGATGTCCTCCGGGAAAAAATTGACGATATCGCTGTAAGATTCGTGCTCGAAATCATCAAGCTGTGCCGATGGTGCAAGTCCCGTACAATCGGTTGTGCTTGCTGAATTGTCAATGGTGATTTTGCTCATATTGTAATCCTCGCAAAAGGGCATCTTCTTTTTTCCTTTCATAAAAATACCTCCTTTATTTATATGGTATTTTTAGTATGTACCGAGGACAAGGTTTTTATTGACATAAACAAAAAGCTGTGATACAATGTTTGTATAATTGTTATTTTTCACTGAAGGATTACTGAATTTACCGTTGAGAGGAAGGATATAGTGTTGGAATTTCTTCGCAGTAAGCGAAAATTGATTTTGCTGTGCGTTGACCTTGCCACTATGGTCATTGCGTCACTGCTGGCATTTTTTGTTACAAATGTTATTATGACCTTAGGCATAGATATGCCGCATATTTATAACGGTTTATTTCTCCTGATGGCGTGTATGCTTCTCGGACTATGGTGTATGAGAGTGTACAAGAACATATGGCGTTATGCCGTTGTCGGTGATTTCCTGTCCTGTGCCGCAGGTGTATTTATAGGCACTGTAATGTTTTACATAATAGCTCTTTTGACTCAAATTCTGATTTCTGATATTATTACGGTACTGACCGTGCTTGCCTCGATTGTGGGTATAATTATGTCGAGGGTGTGCTACAGCTATATTTACCGTCACCTGAAAGTGGGTCAGTCTGCAGAGGGCAGTTCTAAAACCCTGATTGTCGGAGCAGGCGATGCAGGCAACAGAATTATAGCTGAAATGTTGACGGGCGACGGCTCGATGTACTGCCCTGTTGCTGTAGTTGACGATGATATTTCTAAAAAAGGCAGAGCTCTGCTCGGTGTTCCTGTTGTAGGCGGCACGGCGGAAATTCCGTCTGTGGTTGAAAAATATAACATCAAAACCATTATGATTGCAATGCCCTCGGTTACCAATACCGAGAAAAAGCGTATTCTGAATATCTGCTCGGAAACGGTTTGTGAGGTTAAAAATATTCCGTATGTTCACGAGCTTATCGGCGACAGTGACCTGCTCGGTCAGATGCGAAAAATCAGTATTGAGGATTTGCTCGGCAGAGATGTTGTCACTATGGACTGTGAAAATATCAAAAGGCTTATAAACGGCAGTGTTTGTATGGTTACGGGCGGCGGTGGTTCAATCGGCTCGGAGCTGTGCCGTCAGATTGCTGCACGCAATCCCGAAAAGCTTGTAATTGTCGATATTTACGAAAATAATGCCTACGATATACAGCAGGAGCTTTTGATGAAATACGGCAAGGAGCTGAATCTTGAGGTACATATCGCTTCGGTGCGTGATATCGAAAAGATGGAAAAGCTGTTTTCTGCCGTAAAACCCGAGCTTGTTTTCCACGCAGCGGCTCATAAGCACGTTCCGCTGATGGAAACCGACCCCGAGGAGGCAATCAAAAATAATGTGCGTGGTACATATAACTGTGCAAAGCTTGCAAAGGAGCATAATGTACGTAAGTTTGTGCTTGTATCTACCGATAAGGCGGTAAATCCGACCAATGTTATGGGTGCAACGAAACGCTGCTGCGAAATGATAGTACAGTATTTTGCACAGCAGCATACGGGAACAGAGTACGCTGCGGTACGTTTCGGCAATGTACTCGGCTCTAACGGCTCGGTTATACCGCTGTTCGAGCGTCAGATTGCGGACGGTGGTCCGATTACCGTTACGCACCCCGATATCATAAGATACTTTATGACAATCCCCGAGGCGGTTACGCTTATCCTTCAGGCAGGTGCGATGGCACGAGGCGGCGAGATTTTCGTGCTTGATATGGGTGAGCCTGTGAAGATTTTGTCGCTTGCAGAAAATTTGATAAGACTTCACGGAAAAGAGCCTTACGTTGATATTGATATTAAATTTTCGGGACTTCGCCCAGGCGAAAAGCTGTTTGAGGAGCTTTTGATGGACGAGGAAGGACTCAAAAAAACCGAAAACAAGAAAATATTTATCGGAAAACAGATTGAAATTGATGCGGACAGATTTATAAAAAGTCTTGACGATTTATGTGATACCGCAGATGCAAATGAAAGTGAAACGGTAGTAGATAAGCTGAGAGAAATTGTTCCTACATTCAATCATGTAGTTATAAACAAATAGTCAAAAAGCTGTGCCTTTGGTGAAAAGGCACAGCTTTGTTGTTTAAAGAAAACACTTATAGGCAAATCCTATAAGTGTTTTGGGTGGTGGTGCGCCTGAAAGGACTTGAAGTTCGTTTAACGAACTCCTGTTCTTCCGCGAGTGTGTGAAAGAATTTCTGTAAATAGTAGAAAAGCAAGGTCTTCTATGATAAAATAAAAATCATAGGAGGCCTTAAATTATGGCAAAAGAGAAG
>JAFULX010000095.1 GCA_017483065.1 Clostridia bacterium
CGTGGTCGGTTATTGCAATTGCCTTGTGTCCCCATTCGGTTGCACGGGAAATAAGCTCCTTTGCACTTGAAACACCGTCCATTGCGGACATCTGTGTGTGCAAATGAAGCTCTACACGTTTTTCCTCCGCATCGTCAAAGCGTGCGGGAGGCGGCTCTGTTTCACAGATACCGTTTGCCATAACTATCGTTTCTCTTGCATAGTCATTGTATTGTGCCTTGCCCCTGACTACAACATGCTTTCCGACCTTTAGCCGTGACTTAACCTCGCTATATGCGGTGTCGCCCTTTTCGTCCGCTTCAATGAACATCTGGCAGCTTATGGAATCGGAACGGTCGGTAACGTCAAAAAGTACAAGGTGAAAGGATTTTCCTGTTTTCTTGCTTGTGATATCCTTTGTTTCAATGCCGAATACCTCGCCACAAAGGCAAACCCTACCGCTGTCCTCTCTTATTTGCTTAATCGGAGTAAGCTCGGAGCGTATAGCAGAGCCGTATATAACATCGGTCACCTTAGCCTTGCCGAGAGTTTCGGTTTCCTGTGATTTTCCGCTGCTTTTGCGTGTGACGTACATCACATTTCGCTCCTGTTCAAAATCGGCATTTTTTTCTGCCTCGTGAACCAGTACGCTGTTAAGACGGTATTGTCTTTTGAGTTCCTCCTCAAAACGGGTGAGTATATCCTCCTGAACATTGTTTGAAAGAAGTAGCTCCATTCGGCGTCTGTGTCTTGAAAGCTTAATTTTCTCCACCTCTGCAACAATAAGAGATGCACTTTTTATATCGGGAAAAACCACGTCAATTTTCGGTTTCATAGCTGCTCCTTTCATTATATTTATAATTAAAAATTATTTCTTTGCTGCTCTTGCCTTTGCACGCAAATCTGCATTCAGTATGCGTTTTCTCATTCTTAGATGATTGGGTGTAACCTCCAAAAGCTCATCATCGGCAATGAAATCAAGACATTGCTCAAGGCTCATCTGTCTGGGCGGTACGAGCTTCAATGCCTCGTCCGAGCCTGACGCACGGGTATTGGTAGCGTGATTTTTCTTGCAGACGTTTACAACAATGTCCTCAAGACGTGAATTTTCGCCGACAATCATACCCTCGTAAACAGCCACTCCTGCACCGATAAATAGCGTACCACGCTCCTGTGCGTTAAACAGTCCATAGGTAATAGACTCGCCGTTTTCCCAGGCAACGAGAGAGCCACGGCTTCTAGGCGAAAATTCGCCCTTATATGGACGGTAATCCTCTAAAATACTGTTGATAATGCCCGTACCCTTGGTAGCGGTCAGCATTTCGGAACGGTATCCGATAAGACCTCTTGACGGAATTAAAAATTCAAGTCTTGTATAGCCTGCCGTAGTCGGCGTCATATTGACAAGCTCTGCCATACGCTTGATAGCACCGTCCATAATGGTACCCGTGTACTCATCGGGAACATCGGCGGTCAGCCGTTCGATAGGCTCGCAAAGCTCGCCGTCTATTGTTTTCATAATTACAACAGGGTTTGAAACCTGAAATTCATAGCCCTCACGGCGCATATTTTCGATAAGAACAGAAAGGTGCAGTTCACCTCTGCCCGAAACACGGAAAGCCTCGGTGGTGTCTGTATCCTCGACACGAAGGCTGATATTGGAATCAAGCTCACGGTAAAGACGGTCACGCAAGTGTCTTGACGTTACAAACTTTCCGTCCTTTCCTGCAAACGGACTGTCATTCACGCTGAAGGTCATAGAGAGTACAGGCTCGTCAATCTTGACAAACGGCAGCGGCTCAATGCAGTCGTGAGCACACAGAGTATCTCCGATATTGATGTCGGTAATACCCGAAATTGCAACCACATCGCCTGCGCCAACCTCGTCGGTTACAGCCTTTGAAAGACCGTCAAAGGTGTAAAGCTTTACAGCCTTACCCGAAAGCTGCTTACCGTCTGACTTGCACACAACAAGAGGCATTCCTGTTTTTATCTTGCCACGTTGAATTTTACCGACAGCAATTCTGCCCGTGTAATCATCATAATCTATATTGGAAACAAGCATCTGGAAGGGTGCGTCGTCAACACAGTCGGGGCAGGGGATATAGTTCACAATCAGCTCAAACATTTCACGCAAATCCTCGTTCGGCTGTTCTGGATTATATTCCGCTGTTGCCCAGCCGTCACGTCCTGAGGCATAGATGACGGGTGTGTCAAGCTGCTCGTCGGTTGCACCAAGGTCGATAAAAAGCTCCAAAACCTCGTCCAACACCTAGTACGGTCTTGCGTTGGGGCGGTCAACCTTATTAACTACGATTACAGGCTTCAGATTGAGTGCCAACGCTTTTGAAAGCACAAATCTCGTCTGCGGCATACAACCCTCGAAAGCGTCAACCAACAGCAGAACGCCGTCCACCATTTCAAGTCCACGTTCAACCTCGCCGCCGAAATCTGCGTGTCCCGGTGTATCTATGATGTTGATTTTATAGCCGTTATAGTTAAGCGAGGTATTTTTTGCTAAAATTGTAATACCACGTTCCTTTTCCAAATCATTCGAGTCCATAACACGCTCGTCCACCTGCTCATTGTCACGGAATGTTCCGCATTGTTTAAGCATAGAGTCGACCAAAGTAGTCTTTCCGTGGTCAACGTGTGCGATAATTGCTATGTTACGAATTTTCTCTCTTTCCATTTATACCATCTCCAAGTAAAAAATTATCAAACTAATCCATATTACATAATACCACAAAATTTGTGCATTTGCAATAAAATATATATAATTTTAAAATTTTTGTTGCAATTATATTATTGATGTGATATAATCCCGATAAATAGTAAAATGGGTTAGTTGCGGCGAATTATATTCAAAGTAAGGAGAGGTTTAGTAATGGTTTACAGCATAATGCTGTCAGATACTAGAAATGTTTCCGAGTTTGATGGTATAGCAAACAAATTCCGCGGTCCAATCAGAATAATATCCGATAAGTACAGAGTTAATGCAAAATCAATAATGGGTATGCTGA
>JAFULX010000096.1 GCA_017483065.1 Clostridia bacterium
AATTTCACCTCATCAATTGCCGCTATTCCGCCCAAATCATCATACATCGGGTGCGGTGCACGCATATAATCAAGCTCATATACTCTGTCAAGCTCCTCCGAAGAAAGAGGCTCGGCAGGCGGATTTTGTACTAAAAATCTTCCCGAATGCTCCTGAACAACCGTTTTGCCGATATACGGATTTTGCTCCTCATACTGTATTCTGCAAGCCTCGGCATATGCCTTTTTGTCGCTTGCACATTCCTCATAAGATGGAATTTTTACTGAATCATATATATCATCGGTTTTTGAAATTACGCAAGTACCCTTGACATATGTGATTTCCTCGGGTGTCATTCCGCTTTTGAGGCAATCTGCAAGCTCAATAATCTGCCGCTCGCCCATACCATACATCAGAATATCAGCACGGGAATCGAACAGTATGGAACGTCTTACCTTGTCGTCCCAATAATCATAGTGTGCAAATCTTCTCAGGCTTGCCTCCACTCCGCCAATCAGAATGGGAATATCGCCAAAGGCTTCTCTTACACGGTTGCAGTACACAATCGTTGCTCTGTCGGGGCGAAGTCCTGCTTTTTTTGCAGGTGAATAGAAATCCTCTCTGCGGCGTTTCTTGGCTGCGGTATAGTGGTTTACCATACTGTCAATATTACCTGCCGAAACGAGTACTCCGAGCCGTGGTCTGCCGAGTCTTAGAAAATCATCGGTTGAATGCCAGTCGGGCTGTGCTATAATTCCAACTCGGTAGCCGTGTGAGTCAAGCAATCTTGATATAATAGCGTGACCAAAGCTTGGGTGGTCGACATACGCATCGCCGACAACATAGAGAAAATCAAGCTCGTCCCAGCCACGCTCCTGCATATCTTCTTTGGATACAGGAAGAAATCCTTTACTCATCGTCATCTCCCAAATATGTCGGTACGTCCATTGTAGCTCTTATACGCTCGGAATAAACCTCTCTCGGCTTTGAGCCGTTTGCACCGCTTATAAGTCCACGCTGCTCCATCTGGTATACAATTCTTCCAGCTCTTGCGTAGCCGACCTTCATTCTGCGTTGTATCATTGCTGTGGAAATCTGTCCAAGCTCAAGAGCAAGCTCAATCGCCTGCGGCAGGAGTGCGTCTGCATCGTCAGCGTCGTCCTCATCAGTTACTCCGTGCTCGCCTGTGGAAATTCTGTCAATATGTTCCTCCAAATCGTGGGAATAATGAGTCACCTCGGCATTTTCTTTGACAAAATCAACAAGTCTTTCAACCTCGTCATCGGTCACAAATGCACCCTGAACACGTACTGCGTTCGGTTTTCCTGTCGGGTGATAGAGCATATCGCCCTTACCGAGAAGCTTTTCCGCACCGACTCTGTCCAAAATGGTACGGCTATCCACACCGCTCGACACCGCAAATGCAATTCTGCTCGGTACATTCGCTTTGATAAGACCCGTGATAACGTCAACCGACGGACGCTGTGTTGCGATTATGAGGTGTATTCCCGCAGCTCTTGCAAGCTGTGCCAGACGGCAGATATAATCCTCGACCTCCTTTGCCGCTACCATCATCAAATCGGCAAGCTCGTCGATAATTATTACAATCTTGGGCATCTTTTCGCCGCCCTCTTTTTCGATATGCTCATTGTAGCCGTCAAGGTTTCGTGTACCCGTTTCGGCGAACATACTGTAACGCTTCATCATTTCGCCGACAGCCCAGTTAAGTGCACCTGCCGCACGCTTAGGATCGGTTACAACAGGTATTAAAAGATGCGGTATTCCGTTATAGACACCAAGCTCGACCACCTTCGGGTCAATCATAATGAGCTTTACCTCGTCAGGGCTTGCCTTGTATAGAATACTCGTGATAATTGTATTGATACAAACCGATTTACCCGAGCCTGTTGAACCTGCAATCAGGATATGCGGGAATTTACCGATATCTCCAATTATTACTCTGCCACCGATGTCCTTGCCGAGTGCAACGGTTAGCTTGGAATTACTCTTTGTAAACTCGTCGCTTTCCAAAAGCTCACGCACACATACGAGTCCGACGCTGTTGTTCGGTACCTCTATTCCGACAGCCGCCTTCCCTGGTACAGGTGCAACCAAAACGGTTGGAACGGCGAGGTTTAACGCAATATCCTCAGAAAGACCTGTAATTTTTGATATTTTAACACCTGCATTAAGCTGAATTTCATATCTTGTTACGGCAGGACCGTTTGTAACCTGCAAAAGCTTTGCCTCGACACCGAAGCTTTTGAGTGTTTCCATAAGCTTTTTCGAGGTTTCAAGCATTTCCTTGCGTTTATCGCCCGACGTGCCACCTGGTTTTTTGAGTATGTCAAGCGACGGATAGATATACTCGTGTTTTTCCTCAATAGAGGTGTCAATCTCACTGCCGATTTGCTCACGTTCCTCCTTAGTGGTGGTTTCCACCCTTTGAGTATCCTCCGTGCTGCTGCGGCGATGCTCGTCCATAAGCTCCTTAACGCTCTCTGTCTGCGGCAACTGTGCCGCAACCTCTTCAAGGAATTTATCAGCATCAAATTCCTCTGTGGGAATTATTTCCTCAATATTTTCCTTTTCTGTTTCGGACGGTGCTTCTTCAGGCTTTTCCTTCTTTTTCTTAGGCTTTTGCTCTACACTGTCCGCACCCGCCTCGGCAAGCTCATCATAAAACTGGGGTTTGCTTTCCTTTATACGCTTTGTAACCTTTTGTTTTACCTTTCTTCCCTGTTCACTTACGTCCACATCTTCAATGTCACCGATTTCATCGGATACACCGCTGAAAAAGCTCTGTATCATACTGATGAAATTAACCTTGAATATAACGCTGAACAGCACAAACAGGGCAACAACCGTAATAACGCACGACGCTGCCTTACCAATCATACCGTTCATAAAAATCGCAAATAAGCCGCCTAAAATTCCGCCGCCCTTGCCCTGAAGACCGAGCGACCACAGTTCCGACACCTTAGGTATCTCGCCGGGAGTTAAAAGCTGAATAAACGCTCCTACAAGCACACAGCATACAAAACAAAGTCCGCATTTGAGCCAAAAACGCTCGGGTAATTTTCTTTTTGCTGTATATATCGACAAAACACCGATAACGGGTGGTATCAGGTATGCCACGCCCGCAAAAAGTCCAAACAGAAGCTGTCTTATCAAAGCACCGACAACACCTGCCGACTCAAAATATATAAAAATAGCAAGCACAATAGCCAAAACAGCTGTTGAAAGCACAATTGTTGCATAGTTACTTTGTTTTGCCTTCTTTTTTACAGGTGTTGATTTATACCTTTTTTTACTGACCGTAGCTTTTGTATTACGTCCCTTAGAGCTTGTTTTTTTAGTTGCCATATAATCTATACCCCTCAATTTTGAGTTAATTACAGTAATATACCATTATATTGTAACATAACAGACAAAAAAAATCTACACAAAATCGCAAATTTTTAACAAAACGTAATATAAAAATCCGCCCGACACGAAAATGATGCCGAGCGGATATTGTTATTCTATTATTTTGTAAGCTTTCTTACGCAGTCTGCACAAATACCGTCAAAGCCTTCAATCGTTCCGACAGTTTCGGAATGTACCCAGCAGCGTCCGCACTTTTCGTGCTTACTTGCCTCGGCACTTACCTTGACAGCCTCGCCGCAGAATGTTTCGGCAGGTGCATTTTCGCCAACAGCAGCCTTTGAGGTGATGAAGATTTCCGCAAGCTCTGTTTCCATTGACTTGAGCAACTCTAAAAGCTCTCCGTCAGCATAAACGGTAACCTCTGCATCAAGCGACTTACCGATTACCTTTGCATTACGCATCGGCTCAAGTGCCTTGTTTACATCATTTCTTACCGCAATTATCTTATCCCATTTCTCAGCCAGCGACTCGTCCTTGTACGTATCACAAGCCTTGGGCATTTCGGCAAACATAACGCTTGCCTTGTCATCTGTATTGTAATGCGGCATAAATTTCCAGATTTCCTCTGCCGTAAATACAATTACGGGAGCGAGCAGCTTCACAAGTGCGTCCAAAATCATAAACATTGCCGATTGTGCACTTCTTCTCTCGAATGAATCGGGCTTTTCGGTGTAAAGTCTTGACTTTAAGATATCGAGGTAGAAGTTACTCAAATCAACAATACAGAAATTGAGAATTGCATTGTAAAGCATATGGAATTCGTATCTGTCATATGCCGAAATTGCCTTTTCAACCACGCTGTTGAGCTTCATAACTGCCCAGCGGTCAAGCTCGAGCATATCCTCATATTTAACCATATCCTTATTCGGGTCAAAGTCATTGACGTTTGAAAGGATATATCTTGCTGTATTTCTGATTTTTCTGTAACCCTCGGAAAGCTGCTTTAGCATTTCCTGTGACATTCTCATATCGGTACGGTAATCGGCAGATACTACCCAAAGTCTTAAAACGTCTGCACCGTACTGGTCGGTGATTTCCTGCGGAGAGATTGAGTTGCCCTTGGATTTGGACATCTTCTTACCCTCACCGTCCTGAATCATACCGTGTGTTATTACCGTTTTGTAAGGTGCAACACCCTTTGTAGCAATACTTGTCAAAAGTGATGACTGGAACCAGCCTCTGTACTGGTCGTTACCCTCAAGGTACATATCAGCAGGATAAACCAAGTCGTCACGTTCCTCACAAACAGCCTTATGCGATGAGCCCGAGTCAAACCAAACGTCCATTATATCCTGTTCCTTGGTGAATTTCGAGCAGCCGCACGAGCATTTTGTGCCTTGTGGTAGAATTTCATCAGCAGACTTTTCCCACCACATATCGGGGCCTTCTGTTTTAAACAGGTCGCTTACCGCCTTGATTGTATCGTCATTTATAAGCTCCTTGCCGCACTCCTCGCAGTAGAACATCGGAATGGGAACACCCCATGTTCTCTGACGTGAAATACACCAGTCGCTTCTGTCAACAACCATTGAGGTAATTCTGTCCTCACCCCACTGCGGAATCCATTGTACTCCCTTGATTGCCTTGACCGCATCGTCCTTTAATGCGTCAACAGATGCAAACCACTGGTCAGCTGCACGGAAAATAATCGGATTGTCACATCTCCAGCAATGCGGATATTGGTGAATCATATCCTCAGCACCGACCAAAGCACCGAGCTCCTTGAGCTTTTCCAAAATCGCAGCATTTGACTTTTCATAGAAAAGTCCTGCAAACTCGCCTGCGTCCTCTGTCTGATAACCCTTAGAGTCAACAGGGACAATTGTTTCAATCTGCGGATAATTCTTGCATACGATATAGTCCTCCGCACCAAATCTCGGAGCGGTATGAACGCAGCCTGTACCTGCTTCGAGTGTTACGTGGTCACCGACAATTACAAGAGAATCTCTGTCAATAAACGGATGCTTACAAACCATCAGTTCAAGCTCCGCACCTTGGAATTTGCCCACAATCTCATATTCACCCAGACCTGTCGACTTAACAACACTCTCTATAAGCTCTGTTGCAAGAACGTAGGTATCTCCGTTTGCAAATTTTACCAGCGAATATTCAAAATCAGGGTTTACACAGACAGCAAGGTTACCAGGAAGAGTCCAGGTTGTTGTTGTCCAGATAACAAAATATACCTTGCCAAGACCTGCAAAAAGTCCCTTATCGTCCTTAACCTCAAATTTTACATAGATTGAGGTTGTCTTATCCTCTGCGTACTCAATTTCTGCCTCAGCAAGAGCTGTTTCACAATGCGGACACCAATATACAGGCTTAAGACCCTTGTAGATAAGTCCTTTTTTAGCCATCTCGCCGAATACCTCGACCTGATTTGCAACAAACTCGTTCTTCAAGGTCAGATACGGATTATCCCAGTCACCGATTACACCAAGGCGTTTAAACTGTGTCTTTTGATTTTCTACATTCTGCAACGCAAACTCACGGCACGCACGTCGGAACTTTACAGGTCCTGCCTCGTGACGGTTAATGCCGAGCTTCTTAATTGCCTGCTGCTCAATCGGAAGTCCGTGGGTATCCCAACCGGGTACATATGGAGCATAGAAGCCTGCCAGCGTCTTATATCTTACAATAATATCCTTAAGTACCTTATTGAGCGCATGACCCATATGAATATCGCCGTTGGCATACGGAGGTCCGTCGTGGAGAACAAACGGTGTCTTGCCCTTATTTCTTTTTACAAGCTCGTTATAGAGGTCGAGCTCCTCCCAGTATGCAAGCGTTTCAGGCTCTCTCTGAGGAAGGTTTGCTCGCATCGGAAAATCAGTTGACGGCAGATTAACCGATTTTGTATAATCCTTACAGTTTTCACACATTGATGTATCGTTCCTTTCGCTTTGAATAATGTGTTATTAAAAACAACTTTAGGGACGCACAGAGAATTATCTGATGCGTCCCATATATTTTACTCCATTTTTTCCAACATTTCAAGTAGTCCGGAGCAATTTCCTTTAATTCTTGTCTTAAAACTTTCAACCTCAAGCTTTAGCTTGGAAAGCTCGTTACGCTTTTTGGAAAGCTCTTCCTCGGTAATTCTCACAGCATCAGCGGACTTATTATGTGCCTCGTTCACGATAACGTCAGCCTTTTGTGCAGCATTCTTCTCAATATCCTCTGCCGCCTTCTGTGCAAGCATTATCGACTGCTGAAGCGTCTGCTCCATACCCTTATAATGCTCGACCTCTCCCTTAAGGGACGCAACCCTGTCTCTGAGCTCGATATTTTCCTTATAAAGCTTTTCATAATCTGCACCGATTAAATCAAGAAAATCATCTACCTCGTCAGCATCATAACCTCTCAATTTTACTGCAAAATCCTGATTTTGAATATCTATAGGTGTTAACATAAAAACCCACGCTCCCTAAATGAATTTTTTTATTGTAATATGAAGCCTTCCGCTCCTTGTTTCACCGCTTATGTGCATAATCTGTACTCTGCCCAAGCCACGCAAAGAGAGTAAATCTCCCTCCTTAACAGTCTGGTCGCAGCGAATAGCAGCGATATGATTTACCTCACATTTTCCCGATGCAATATAGTCGGCAGCATTTTTTCTCGAAAAATTGCAAACAGCACCGACAACGGCATCAAGACGCATACTCGCAGCAACAACATCGGACAGCTTATACTCCGCTTCGGGTACTACACATTCCGAAAGAGGAACAATATCACATTTTACACCGCAAGCTGCAATCTTGTCAATCGCACCTACCACCTCTGCCACATCAGATGCGACAAACACATACGCATATGTATCGGATACCGCAATGTCGCCGATTTTTCTGCGTTCAAGACCAAGGCTCATTATTGTTCCGAGATAATCACGGTGTGTCAGCCTGCGTGTACCTTTGTTTGTAATTTTCACAGCAGCAATCGGAAACTCCGACTCCTGCGGCTCAAACCAATCGGGGAAAAATCCCAAGATTTGCCGTGCCGCACCGTCATATCCGCCGAACCACACTCCGCCCAAGTCGGCATAGTTCAATTTAACCTTCGCCTGCTCCGCCTCATCAAGGAAATCGGAAAAGCGAGGTGTATTATACTTATCGCATAATGCGGAAATATCCGCTATACGTCTAAGCAAAAGCTTATCATTATCCATTTTTCCGTAAAATTCCGAAAAAAGGCATTGTACCTTTCGGCGCAATGCCTTTAATATTTCATTATCAGAGGGCACTCCAGGACATTGAATCTGCGTCCTTTAATACCTCGCCCATGATATCAACCTGACTCGGTGTTGCAACAAAGATACCGCTTGTAATCTTCTGCATCTTACCGTCGATACCGTAAACTGTACCCGAAACAAAGTCAATCACACGTCTTGCCTCATCAGGGTCAAGTGCACCGACATCAACTATAACAGGACGTCTTTTTCTCAGTTCGTCTGCAACAGCTGTCGAATTATTGAAGCATTTTGGCTTCAATACCACAATCTTAGCCTGTGAGCCCTGAGGTGCAATAGATACTACCTTACTGCTCTTTCTGCTGAAAATCGACTCACGCTGAGGCTCATCATACTCCTCTTCCTCGTAGTCAAAATCGTCCTCATATTCGTCCTCAAAATCACCAAAGCCGAGCATATCCTTTACAGACTCAACAAAACCCATACCTATTTCCTCCCGTACTTAAATTTTATACTCTCTTGCTCCGAAGATGGCGCTTCCCACCCTTACCATATTGGAGCCGCA
>JAFULX010000097.1 GCA_017483065.1 Clostridia bacterium
AGTAAGTGCAACAGGCGACGGTACAACGTCAACCTACCCTGGAATTGACAGCTATACAACAAAGAAAACCTGTATTAACGCAGCCGGTACACAGAATCTTAACAGAGAATATGCAACTGCCGCAGCAGGAACGTTAATTTCAGGCGAAACAGATTCACAGTATCTTTTCAAAGTTGATGACACAACATTCATTTTGCTCGATACCGACAGTGAAGGCAACTATTTTGTAATGTGTAATGCGTTCGGAGCTGCAACACGTGCAGTAGTAAGCGGATTCGGAAATGTAGAAAATTCATTTGCCGCACGTCGCTTTAATGTTGAAAGTACAGAAAGCGTTGCCTACACAATCAATAACAGCATCTCAACATATGTTCCCGCATCAATGCAGGACTATATGCTTACCAAAAGATGGTACTCCGAATATGATTGCACCTGTGCTGACGCAGAGCATAGTGCGCACAGCACCAGCTGTAAGCTTGCACTTCCATCTTGGACAGAGCTTGAACAATACAGAGATAAAATAGGCTGGTCGGGGCTTGGTAAATTCGGTGAAACACATATGCAGACAAGAACGACTATTATGAAGCTTGACGGAGTTTATATGCCTGCTGCAATAGGTATGTATCCGACTACAAGCGAGCCTACGGCTATTTTGTTCAAAGGAGATACTAATGTCAACAATGCACAGGTACGTCCCGTATTCTTCCTTGACAAGGATTTCTTTAAGAAGGTAGCTGTCGATGTTACTTCTGTCGGTGCAAATGCACTTGCTGAAATCAAGAAATACGAAATGACCGACCTTGCAAGCATTTACGATGTTACAGAGCTTGGTCAGCTTGGCTTTGATGTAGGTATGGAGGATAACAGCGATCAGGTTCCGACAGCGTACCGCAGTGCATTGAGTTCTCTTACACAAGGCTCAGTTATGAAGGATAAGGACGGTGTTTCCATTGACAGCACACACGCTAAATATGAAAATACATCTGATGAATATACCTTTACTGTAGATGGAAAATCATATGTTCTTCTTGGCGAAGATGAGAGCGGCGACCTTTTTGTAAGCTCTAAAACAGTCTATTACGGCGATCAGGAAGGTGCTCTTTGGACAGCAACAACATCTACCGCTGCGGCAGACTATGTGTTTAGCGTTGATAATGAGAACAGTATAGCATCTACATTTAACAGCGAAACTTGGATTAGCAGTAATATACCTTCTCTTATGCAGAATCAACTTAAAGATAAGGTATGGTGGACGGAACACGATGTTGCAGCCTATGAAGATATAGACGCTTGGAGAACAACCGCAAAGATAGCACTTCCGTCATATGCGGAAATTAAGCAGTATTCAGACAGATATCCGTTCGGAAGTGTCAAGTCTGATAATCGTGAATGGCTGCGTTCTTTCCAGTTAATTGACGGAACACTTAAAGCAATAGGCTTGATTGATGACGGAAAAATACGTTCATCAGCTATCGGTTACTATAAAAGCTATTACAGGCCTGTATTCTATCTTGACAAGGATTTCTTCAAGAATGTAAATATCGGTGTTGACTCAATCGGCAGTGCAATCAAGGCAGAAATAGTTGAGAAATATGAGCTGTCCGAGCTTACCTCGACATATACATCTGCAGACCTTATTTCACTTGGCTATGATGAAAATGAGGTAAAGCTTGCGGCTGACCGCACTCTCGTATCGACATATCCGACAGAGGACGCTTACACAGCATCAAGAACTACTGTTTCACTTGCAGCAATTGACGCATCAGCAGAAACTCCTGCTGAAAACCTGCTTACGCTTGAAGAAAAAGAACTGATTTATCTTGATACAGACACAGACGGTAATATGTTCGTTATGGTAAATGAATTCTATATACCTGACGAAAATGGTATGCTTCCCTATGCAACAACAGAAACAGAGGACGCAAACAAGATTTATAATCCTTCTGTAACAGGAAACATAGCAGCAACAGTAAACAGTTCAGATTATATTTCTGCTGTTGTACCTGCAAGCGTTATTAACGGATATTTGAACGATAAGAAATGGTATGTTGAAACAGATTATGTCACACCGTATTATGTAACCGCAAAGGTAGTACTTCCGTCAGCTGCCGAAATTTCGGCATACTACACTAAAATTGGTGGCTGGAATGCTATCAACAACAATAACTCTTATACAAGAACTCCGTATTTTGCTGACGGAGCAATATCGGGTTACTTTACGATGACTGTAAATCCTGAAGTTGAGAAAAATCTCAGATTTAATAAAAATATGACTTCAGCGATGCAGAAACAGCGTCCTGTATTCTTTATAGACAAGGATTATTTCCTTGACACAGTAGTTGACCCTGCTGCTATGGGTGACAATGTCAAGCAGTATATGAGAGCAAGCTTTACAAGAGCTGAGCTTGCGGCACAGGGTTATTCTGATACACAGCTTGCCTCTATCGGTTATGCAACTGCACCGTCTGCTGAGAACGTAGCAATCGAGGCAGCTGCATATGCAGTAGGACAGACTCTTACAGGCTCATACGATTTCGTTGCAGATAAAACAGGTATGAGCGAGACAGCATCCAAAACAGTTATGCAGTGGTACAGAAGCACAACAGCTAACGGTACATATACCGCAATTGAGGGTGCAACAGGAGCAACATACACACTTACCAATGCTGACCTGAATTGCTACATAAAGTTCGGTGTACAGCCCGCAAACGTTGATTTGGTATCTTCAACCGTATATTACAGTGATGCAACGGCAAAAATTGCTGATAAAGCAGATTTCCTCTTTACAAACGCAAAGCTTGTTGACGCATCGGGTAATGATGTTGTTGATATTAACGGCGAAACAGCAGTAACCGCAAAGGTTACAATTGAAAATGTCGGCGAAGCAGCAGAGGATAAGGTTATTATCATTGCTGTATATGACGCTGACAATACACTCAAAGCAGTCAACATTACAACTGAGAACGTTGTTCTCGGCTCTGATGAATATACAATAGCGGTTGACGGCTTCACAGGTGCGGTAGCTTGGTCGGCTAAGCTTATGGTTTGGGACGACATCGAAACAATCAAGCCGCTTTACGGCAAAACATTCTAAGCATTAAAGCTTTTATTGTACAGGCGGCGTTTCCGCCGCCTGTACAAAATTTCATTCGGTTTGGGAGGGATTTCGCTTGCGTAAGATAATTGCTATTATATTTACTATGAGCCTATTTGCTATAGGTGCTGATGCTGCTGTCTTAGAGGCGGTACAGAATTTTGAAACAGGGGAGTACACGGTCAGCGGAACTGTTGAGGAAGCAAGAAGCAACAGAATGCTTTCAATCAGTGTTTCAGGCATTGAGGATTACCTTGCTCATATTTCTTACATTGATACAGATTTTTACGGCAGCTTCAGCTATACCTTCAAAATGCCTGAAACTGCACAGACGGGTAAATATACAATTAAGCTTGGTGCAGCAAATCTTAAAAAGCCGACAGAGCTGGCTGTCGATTTTGTCAGCACAGCTGATGTTAATAAGCTTATGTCCGATATTCAGGCTGTTTCAACAGGTGACGGCTCTGACGATGCGATAAGCTCTGCTGTTGACAGTATTTATGCACTTGTTGACGGTAAGCTCAACATACTCGGTGTTGATGATTATTATTACAGCAGTTTTTCTACTGCTCAGAAAAAACAGATTGCAAAAGCAATATTGGAAAACAGGGAAAGCTATGATACTATCTCTGTAAGTGCTGCAAAAGAGTATGCAGTGCTGATACTAAATGTTATTCCTACAGATAAAATTCCCGATACTCTTGAAATCTACAAGGATATTTACGGCACAAAAGGTGCAGCTTGCTATACAGAATATACTGCACTTAAAAGCAAGTCAAGATTTAATACGATTTTTGACACATATACAATTGAAAATGTTTCGGACGTGGTAAAAGCTCTCAACGAAGCAACAGTTATTGCTATGCTTGAAAGCTCACAGCCCGGTGATATAAATAAGATTTTTACTAACTATTCGTCAGTAGTCCCGTTCAGCCTTGATACATATAACAGATGTGATTCCGACAAGGTTGCATACGGTCTTGCAGGAAAAACAATTGACAGTATGTCTGTTCTTTCAGATATGATTGACGAGATTTTTGAAAATTCACAAAGCTCAGGCGGCTCGGGCGGTAGTGTTGGCGGAGGAAACGGCTCTGGTGGCTCGGGCGGAAGCTACTACGGCGGTAATACATCCGCATCTGTTCCTGCCCAAACAGGAACATTTACCGACCTTTCTTCAGCAGAATGGGCAAGAAATGCCATTGAAACACTTGCGGCATCAGGTATAGTTTCAGGTGTTGACGGCAATCGTTTTGAGCCTCAGCGAAATATTAAAAGAGAAGAATTTGTTAAAATAGTTCTGTCCGCATTTGACCTTTTTGACGAAAACTATCAGAAAGCAAGCTTTATCGATATTGAAAATTCTTGGGCATACCCTTACATCTGTAAGGCAAACACACTCGGCATTGTAAACGGTATTGATGAAACTACCTTTGGAATTGGTGAGTTTATCACAAGAGAGGATATGGCGGTTATACTCGTTCGTGCAATGAACGCTGCAGGTATGGAGCTTGCAAAGGTTAAAGAATATCAGTCATTTGCTGACGAAGCAGCTATTTCAGGTTACGCCGCAGACAGCATAAAAACACTTGTGAGTGCAGGTGTAATCAGCGGATTTGAGGATAATACCTTTGCTCCAAAAGCATCTGCTACAAGAGCACAGAGTGCAATGATGGTTTATCAGATTATAAAATAACAGGGAGGGAGCAGTAGAAATGAAAAAATTACTTTCCATTCTTCTTGCAATGATGATGCTTCTTTCTTCGGTGACATATGCCGAGGAGGTATCAAAGTACGAGGAAGACATAGCAATTCTGAAAAGCTTTAATGTAATTTCATATTTTTCAGGCAGTGTTGACCCTGACGCAGCGGTTACACGTGCAGAATTTTTGAAAGCTGTTCTCGAGCTGACGTATGAAGGAATACCCGATTGCAACGGCAATACAGGCTTTTCTGATGTTGATGCAGGCTCGGATTATGCCGACGCTGTTGCTTTTGCAAAATCTGTCGGTATAATCGACGGTGTATCTGACAGCGAATTTCACCCTGACAGCTTAATTACAGGTATTCAGGCTTGTAAAATTCTTTTGACGGCGATGGGTTACAAGGATTTAGCTGTATATCAGGGAGGTTATACCCCTGGATATTATACTGTTGCGAACAGAGTTGACCTTCTTGACGGTGTGACGGCAGGTGAAAATGAAACAATTACCGCAGGAGCACTGGCAAAATTGCTGCTCAATGCAGGCTTTGCCGACCCTTTGGAAGTAAAGCAAAAGATTGGCGGCATCGTTTTTGAAATGGCTGCCGAGGATACTATTTTCTGGCGTATTCACAGTATTGCCGAGGGTGAGGGCGTGCTTTCGAGCAACGAATACACAGCTCTTGACTCATCAAGCGATATGGGCGGCAGCAAAATCACTATCGGAAATTTCAACGGCTATGCTTACAATAACATAAATGCAGAGCAGTATATGGGATATTATGTCGATTTCTATTACCGTGAGGCTGAAACGGGTAATACAGTGCTTTATATTCTGCCCGACGAGGATAACAATGATATAATCACGATTGACGGCGATAACGTAAAGAGCTTTGCCGATGGTGTACTCTCGTACTATAAAAACGAGAATAAGTCCAACTTAAAGACGAAAGAAATTCCGCTTAGTGCATCTGTGATTTATAACGGCAGATTGATTACAACCTATACTGCCGATGACTTTGTCGGTATTACAGGCGAAATTGTACTTATTGATAATGACTGCGACGGAAATGTTGATGTTGTAAATATTGTTTCGTACGAAAACTATATAATCAACAGTATTGATACTCGTAATTCAATTATTTACGACCTTCTCGACGGCTCACGTACAATTGATTATTCAAACGAATATAACAGCAACGCATTTGTTATCTGGGACAAGGACGGCAAGCGTGTTGCTATTGATGACTTAAAGGCAATGGACGTTCTTACAGTTGCAAAAAGCAAGGATTCGTCATATATCCGTGCCCTTTTGAATAACGAAATTATGACAGGTACAGTAACAGGAATGAACTCTGATGATGAGGGTGTTTATCTTTACCTTGACGGTGTTGAGTATGAGGTTGAAAAGCACTGCAACGAAAAACAAGGCGATACAGTTGTTATGAACGAGTCGGCGACAGTTTATCTCGACGTTCTCGGCAGAATAGCATATATAGAGCCGAAATCCTCAAAAGAAGGCTTCGCTGCCGTAATTAAGACCATAGACGAAGATGTTGAAACTGGCAGAGGAGCTGTAAGAGTTATGACCTCGAACGGTAAGGTAGAAACCTTCTACCTTGCAGACAAAGTGGTTGTTGACGGCAGTAGATATACAAACAGCAAGCAAGTGCCTGCAAATGTGGCTTTAAGCAGAATTATCCGTTACAAGCTCAACAGCAATGATGAACTCAAATGGATTGATACACCGATTAAAACAGATGAAAACGGCGGCTCTATTCACAAGATTTCTACTCTTAGTAATGCAAAGTATATCGGTAACTCAAAGTCCTTCAGCGGTGCTTTGCAGATGAATACATCAATGCTTGTTTTCAAAGGACCAGAAAGCACAGCTGACGCAGTAAGTGAAGATTATAGTATAAGTGCGGCTTCAGAAATTGCTGACCAATCAAGATATACAGGTGAAGCTTATGCTGTTGCCGACGATGCCGTTGTTGCGGACGCATTGCTGCTCTACGATACAAGTGATGACAGCCTTGTGCATACCTCGCCCACGGCTGTAATTTCAAAGGTTATTCAGACTATAAATTCCGACGGCGAAGACGTATATAGACTTACCCTGATTTCAAGAGATAACGACAGCTTTGACCTTGAGGTGCTTGCCGAGGATTATTTCAATGGTGCAACATCTGGAGATGTAATTAAATATGCTATCGACACAGACGGTTACATCAAGCAGATGGAGATAATCTTTGACAGCGAAACCACAGCACTCAACCATAATGAAGCAACAGGCAGAGGCACTCCGCTTACTGGTCTTGGAACCTCTTATGATTCCGAATTTAAGGCATATTGGGGCAAGGTTATTAACAAAGACGGTAAGATAATTCAATTTGAGTTAGATTCCGCTTTGCTTAATAATTCAAGCAACAAGACAGCACAGTTCACATACCACGATCTGTCGCTTGTACCTGCAAAAATCATCACTGTTGACACGAGCGAAACCGCTTCTGTAGAAAGAG
>JAFULX010000098.1 GCA_017483065.1 Clostridia bacterium
ATGAACAGCGTGACGGTATGGAAAGTCAGATGAGAGCAATATCAAATCTCGGAATGCTCTCACGCTTTGTCGGAATGCTGACCGATAGCCGTAGCTTCGTTTCCTACACAAGACACGAGTATTTCAGACGCATACTCTGTAACCTGATTGGTAAATGGGTAGAGGACGGCGAGTATCCGAGAGATATGGAAACATTGACACAGATTGCAAAAGATATAAGCTACTATAATGCTAAGGAATATTTCAAATTCTAAAGGAGAAAAACAATGAAACATCTTGGAAACAAAGTAGAAGACTTAAAAATCGCATATATAGGCGGCGGCTCAAGAGGCTGGGCGTGGGGACTTATGTCCGACCTTGCTCAGGCTGACGATATCAGCGGTGAGGTAGCTCTTTACGACATCGACCTTGAGGCGGCAAAAAACAACGAGATTATCGGAAACAAAATCAAGGACGCAGAAGGCTGCAAATCGGTATGGAACTATAAGGCATATCCGACATTAGCTTCGGCTCTTACGGGTGCGGATTTTGTAATCATTTCAATCCTTCCCGGTACCTTTGACGAGATGTACAGTGACGTACACGCTCCCGAAAAATACGGCATTTATCAGTCGGTAGGCGACACATCTGGTCCAGGCGGAATTATCCGTGCACTCCGTACTCTGCCGATGTTCGAGAAGATTGCACTTGCAATCAAGGAATACTGTCCCGAGGCTTGGGTAATCAACTACACCAACCCGATGACTCTTTGTATGAACTCACTTTACAGAACCTTCCCTGAAATCAAGGCTTTCGGTTGCTGTCACGAGGTGTTCGGCACACAGAGACTCCTCGCAAATGCTGTTGAGGATATTCTTGGTATCGAAAAACTCGATTTCAAGGAAATCAAGGTAAATGTTGTCGGCGTAAACCATTTCACCTGGATTACAAAAGCACAGTACAAGAACATTGACCTTTTCCCCGTCTATGAGCAGCTTGTTGACAAGTATTATGAAACAGGCTTTGTTAAGGGCAAGGACAACAACTGGATGAACAACTCCTTTGAATCATCACAGAGAGTAAAATTCGACCTTTTCAAGCGTTTCGGCTCTATTGCAGCAGCAGGTGACAGACATTTGGCAGAGTTCTGCCCAGGAAAGTGGTATCTTGAAAGTCCCGAGTGCGTAAAGAACTGGAATTTCGGATTGACAACCGTTGAGTGGAGAAAGAATGACCTTAAAGAAAGACTTGCCAGAAGTGCACGTCTTGTAAGCGGCGAGGAGGAATTTAAACTCAAGGAAACAGGTGAGGACGGCGTAAATCAGATTCGTGCATTGCTCGGTCTTAACGATTTCGTCACCAACGTAAACATTCCCAACCGTGGTCAGATTACCAATCTTCCGCTGGGTGCAATTGTTGAAACAAATGCTTCGTTCCGCGAAAACGATGTAACTCCGCTTTTGGCAGGTGAAGTACCGACAAACATTTATCCGCTTATTTCGAGAATACTCGGCGAACAGGAGATGGTTATGGACGCAGTTGAAAAGCGTGATTTAAACCTTGCATTTCAGGCATTTACAACCGACCCGCTTATGACAATTTCGCACACAGATGCAAAGGCTCTCTTTGACGAGATGATTGAGAACACAAAAGAATATCTTTCAATGTACAATATCTAAAACCGAAACGGAGGTATCGCTTTTAAGCGATACCTCCGTATTTTTAGCTTATAAGCATTTCTGCTGCTGTTACTGTTGCAATGAGAAGTAGAATAATATGTGCCCAAATGAGCGTATTTACAGCCGAATAGCGTTCCTTTTCCCTTAAATCACGGGAAAATTTTATTAAAAGAATGGCAGGAAAGCATATTATAAGTGGAGCAAAGAAAAAGCCTAAAAGACCGCCGCCTGTGTTGGTATTATCAAGCACAAAGCGAAGTACAATCACAAAATATCCAATACCGCCGATAAGTCCGAAGATAAGCTCACCGTATTTTTTCTCGAGCAGCTTCCCTATCCCCTTCATATAACTCCACTCTCCTTCAAAACCTTGACCGACATCGCAATACCGAGTCTTGCCGACTCATATGTAAGTCCGCCCTGCATATATGCGGTGTATGGCTCTTTAATCGGACCGTCGGCACTAAACTCAATCGACGCTCCCTGTACAAACGCACCTGCTGCCATTATAACCTGATCGCTGTACCCAGGCATATCCCACGGCTCAGGCGATACGAACGAGTCAACGGGTGCACCGTTTTGTATGCCCTTGCAAAATGCAATTACACCTTTTGCAGTGCCAAAGGTTACAGCCTGTATAATATCACCTCTGACGTCGCTTGGCTCGGGCATAACACTGAAGCCGAGCTTTTTATAAACGACTCCGCACAAAATTGCCGCCTTTACTGCCTGCAAGACGGTATGTGGTGCCATAAACAGGCCCTGATACATACTGCGGTTAAAACCTAACGATGCGCCGCACTCCTTGCCTATTCCAACAGAGGTCAGGCGATATGCACAAAGCTCAACAAGGTCACGTCTGCCTGCAATATAGCCGCCCGTAAGTGCCAGTCCGCCGCCTGCGTTCTTTATCAGTGAGCCTGCACAAAGGTCTGCACCGACCGCTGTCGGCTCACATTCCGATACAAATTCACCGTAGCAGTTATCCACAAGTACTATCGTATTCGGAGATACACTCTTTATAAACCGTGCAACCTCGCCCACCTGCTCTGCTGTATAGCTCGGACGCACCGCATAGCCTTTAGAGCGTTGGATAAGGCACACTTTGACAAAGCTTTTTTTCAATCGTTCTGCTATTTTATCCAAATCGGGCATTCCGCCAGCGGCAAGGTCTATCTGCTCATATTTCACTCCGAAATCTGCAAGAGAACCATTTCCTGCTTCTCCCGAAAACCCGATTACCTCTTCTAACGTATCATAAGGCTTGCCTGTTACCGCCAAAAGCGTGTCATTGGGTCTTAGCACTCCGAAAAGCATAGTTGACAGCGTATGTGTACCCGAAATAAAGCTGTGACGTACAAGTGCGTCTTCTGCCCCGAAAAGCTCGGCATATATGGTATCAAGCGTATCTCTGCCTAAATCATCGTAGCCGTAGCCTGTTGTTTCAGCAAAATGCGTTTCGCTGACACGGTTTCTGTTGAATGCCTTCATTACACGCATCTGATTGAGAGCGGCAATTTCCTCCGCTTTCTTAAAATGAGGCTCTGCCTCCCTTTCGCACTCGTCTATAAAATCGGCAAGCTCCTTTGAGATGCCATATTCATTCATCATAAATTCGTTCTTTGTCATTCGTTTCACCCTTTCAACAGTTATTATACACCACAACAGCAATTTTTGCAAGTTTATATTGTAAGCAGGATTTTTTTGTGCTAAAATAATCTTATGGAAGGTGATAATATGGATATAACAGAATGTCGGCTATGCCCGAGAAGCTGTGGAGTAAACAGACTAACGGGCAAGGTTGGATATTGCGGTGCAAAAGCGGAAACCGTAATCGGACGATATAGCCTGCATCATTGGGAGGAGCCGTGTATTTCAGGGAAAAACGGCTCGGGTACTGTATTTTTTTCGCATTGCACTATGAAATGTATATTCTGCCAAAATTACGAAATAAGCACAAAACACAAGGGGAAAACCGTTACTACGAACGAGCTTTCGGATATTTTTCTCAAGCTTCAGGATATGGGCGCACATAATATAAATCTTGTAACGCCGACACATTTTCTGTTTGATATTATCCCTGCAATAGAGCGTGCAAAAATTCACGGACTTACTCTGCCCATTCTTTATAATACAAGCGGTTATGAGTCTGTCGAAACACTAAAAAAGCTTGAGGGGTTAATTGACATTTATATGCCCGATTTCAAGTATTGGCGGAGCTCCTATGCACAAAAATATTCGCAAGCACCCGACTATCCCGAGCATACAAAGGCTGCAATTTCAGAGATGTTCCGTCAGGTCGGAAAGCCTGAATTTGACGGAAATTTAATGAAAAGAGGTATGATTGTGCGGCATTTGCTGCTCCCCGGACTTTTGTATGATGCAAAAAAGATAATAGATTATCTCTATAAAACCTATGGCAATGATATTTTTATCAGTATTATGAGTCAATATACTCCTCTTGCACAGGTTGCAGCTTTGCCACCCTTAAATCGAAAGGTCGGAAAGGCAGAATATGAAATGTTATGCGATTATGCAGCAAAACTCGGTATCGTAAATGCCTTTGTGCAAGAGGGCGAAGCTGCAAGCGAAAGCTTTATTCCTGATTTTTATACATAAAAAAATCTCAATTCCTTACGGAATTGAGATTTTTGTTAATTCTATGAATTATTCGTAGATTTCAGAAACAACGCCTGAACCAACTGTTCTACCACCCTCACGAATAGCGAAACGGAGACCCTTTTCGATAGCGATCGGTGTGATAAGTTCAACAGTCATCTGTACGTTATCTCCAGGCATACACATCTCTGTGCCCTGCGGAAGCTCGATAACACCAGTAACGTCTGTAGTTCTGAAATAGAACTGAGGTCTGTAGTTGTTGAAGAACGGTGTATGACGGCCGCCTTCATCCTTAGTCAAAACGTAAACCTCACCCTTGAACTTTGTATTAGGATTGATTGAACCATGAGCAGCAAGAACCTGACCACGCTCAATCTATGTTCTCTGAACACCACGGAGAAGTGCACCGATGTTGTCACCAGCCTCAGCGTAATCAAGAAGCTTTCTGAACATCTCGATACCTGTTACAACAACCTTACGTGACTCATCTGTAAGACCAACGATTTCAACTTCGTCAGAAACCTTAAGCTGACCTCTCTCAACTCTACCTGTAGCAACTGTACCACGGCCTGTGATTGAGAAGATATCCTCGATAGGCATCAAGAAGGGCAAGTCAGCCTTTCTTTCCGGTGTCGGAATGTAGCTGTCAACAGCATCCATAAGCTTGAAGATGCACTCAAACTCAGGTGAGCTGGGATCTGTTGACTCAGAAACGAGTGCCTGATGAGCAGAGCCGATAATGATGGGGATATCGTCGCCGGGGAACTCGTACTTGGAGAGGAGTTCACGAACTTCCATCTCAACCAGCTCGAGGAGCTCGGGGTCGTCGACCTGGTCGCACTTGTTCAGGAAAACAACGATAGCGGGAACGCCGACCTGACGGGCCAGCAGCAGGTGCTCCTTGGACTGAGCCATGGGGCCGACGGTGGAAGCGAGAACCAGGATAGCGCCGTCCAACTGAG